>CAZBOM010000126.1:439-4830 GCA_964493375.1 uncultured Mageeibacillus sp.
CCCTAATAAAATCGAAAGAGCGTTTGTAATCGTACTCAGTGAATCCATTAAACTCGACTGATTGAACACCCAGAATGCGTCCTTATCTTGCTTAAAGCGTTGAAGAAGCAGCGCATTGAGCGACTCTTCCGCCGCTTGCATATCAAGAGCGTTCGTGGGGGCAACAATGATCGTTCGGATCCCCATGGCTTGGTTCGACATGCGCGATAAAACAGGGTAAGGCACATAGATTTTGATCGATGTGGTGATCGCGTTCATCAGCGACTTATCTTCTGCCAGAACGCCGACTACGAGAAAACTTCGCCCATTGAGTTGAATATATTCTCCGACAGCATTGGATGAGCCTACAAGCTTCTCAGACGCTTCTTTACTTAAGACAGTGACATACGTACTGTTCTCAACATCTGTTGTCCGAAGAAAACGTCCTGCTTCCAGCTTCCAACCGTGTATCTCTCCGTAAGAGGGCAACATGCCATAAACGGTCGCGTCCTCTTCTTGATACCCATGCCTAGCTTTCATCAGCGCTTGACCGAGCGGCGAGATCGCCCCGACCATATCGTTTTCCAGGAACGTATTGAGATCTTTCTGGCGAAGTGGATTGCCTTTGTCATCTCGAATCATCACCGTAAAAATATTGGTCCCCAAACTCGAGACCTCATCCGTGATCGCTTCCGATGTACTACTGACGAGCGAGACGAGCACGACAAGCGCAATGACACCGATAATAATGCCGAGCATAGTCAGGAATGATCGGATGCGATTAGCGGAGATCGACTCAAACGCCATTTTGATCGATTGCAAAATCATGCCGGCTCCTCCTCAAAGACTTTTCCGTCGAGGATATTGATTCTGCGATCCGCTTGATTCGCAATGTCAGGGTTATGCGTGATCAAGACAATGGTATTGCCGCTCTTATGAAGGTCATGAAAGAGCTCCATAATTCCCGCACCTGTTTTTGTATCTAGATTCCCTGTCGGTTCATCGGCAAGCAAAAGAGACGGATTCGTAACGAGCGCTCTTGCGATCGCCACTCGTTGTTGCTCACCGCCAGACAATTCTTGCGGCTTATGCATACGCCGTTCGTACAATCCAACTCGCTTAAGCGCTTCGGCCGACCGCTTTCTTCGCTCAGCCTTCCCCACATGTTGATACACCAGCGGAAGTTCAACATTCCCCTCCGCAGTCAATAACGACAGTAGATTAAAACCTTGGAAAATAAAACCGATTTTTCTATTTCTAATCCGAGCGATATCTGACTCTGAATACTGGTCGATCAGCAAGCCGTCGAGATAATACTCACCTTCGTCGGCTCGATCGAGACATCCGATAATATTCATCATCGTCGTTTTCCCACTCCCGGACGGCCCGACGATGCTGACAAACTCGCCTTCAGCGATCTCAAGTGAGGCACGATCAAGTGCCCTTACTTCTTGATCGCCGACCTGGTATATTTTCGATACATCGTTCAGACGGATCATAGCGCAACCCCCGCTCTCACCGCGTTGGTTGCGATGTATTGGAGTCTCGCCGACGTCCACCGGGGCCGCCAAAAGCAAACGGAAACTCTGATGTCACCGCCTTAAAGTAGACGCGATCGCCTTCTTTTAACCCCGAAACAATCTCGACGCGGATCCCATCTGAAATACCTGTTTTCACATCGACATCGCCTTCAAGATTATCAGTTCTCTCGTTTTTGCTTGTGTAAGCGAAAACACGCCCCGCGCTTTCAAATAGCGCGTTAATAGGAAGCAAAAGAATGTCCTTTTTTTCATCCACCTGAACCGTCGCGGTCACTTGCATACCCACGCGCATTTTCTCATCACGCGGCAAAATGACTTTCACTTTGTACTTCGCGATTTCGCCAACGCCCGACGAAGAGCCGTCGTCAACCTTGACAATCTCTCCTGTAAACCTGCCGCCATTAATCGCCTCCATCGCGAGCGAAACCGGTTGACCAACTTTCACGGACAGTATGTCGAGTTCGTCGATTTCGACATCAATCGCATAAGTCGAATCGGGCGCAAGCTCAACGACAACGGCACGGGGATCATCTGCACTTTTTTGCTCCATTGGCGATGATTGAGCGTTTGGCAATGATTGTGAGTTTAGCGATGATTGAGCGTTTATGGTTGAAGATTTCAACACCTCACCAATGGTGGCGCCATCCTGGAGATATAGGTGAATCACCACTCCCGGTTGATCAGCGACAATGGCATTCGTTTTCGATAAGGCTAAAAGCTCATCGATGACCTCCAACTGTTCCGCGCGCTTATCGATGAGGCTTTCATAAGTCGAAGTGATTGGTATATTGTCGAGTGTCAGTAGTGCCTTCCCGATAAAAACTGATTCGTTCTCAACGACGTGGATCTTACTGACTTCTCCATCAAGACTCACGATACTCAGCGGTTGGTGAATCACAAGTTTCCCCTGCCCAATCTCCTCGCCATTTTTCGACTTTATTTTTACGGGCTCATCAAATTTAGGTCCGTTATCCGATAGCGTCGCCGTGAAATGAGCATCATTCGCCTCAACAATTTCACCTTCTCGCCTATTTCCATTCTCTCGGATGATGTCAACCTTATCACCAACAGAAAGTCCTGCCATTGACTTGAATTCTACGGACATTTTTCCATCGAGTGATATAAGCAAAAGAGCCCCCGCAGACTCGTATTTCTCACGCGCCACATCACCTTTCTCGACAAATATTTTCTTGACACGTCCCGAAACAGATGAACGCAGTATGTCAGTATCTGATTTTTTCGTTTCCACGCTGATGGCGCGATCAATCTCGTCTAAAGATGCCTTGGCCTCGTCTAACGCAAGCCTGACTGAAGTCGCATTGAGAGTGGCAATCGTTTGGCCTTTCGCCACAACTTCTCCTTCTTCAACGAGTACTTGATTGATTTTTATTCCTTTCGGTGCCTTGTTTTCTACAATATCATCGTATGCGAGACGTCCCGTACCGACGACAGTCGTCACGATGCTGCCTTTCTCGACTTTCACTTCGCGAATATCTTGACCCGTGGAAGGGCGAGGTCTCGGTATAACAACAGCGAGAACAATAATGGCGACGAGAATCATCCCCATCACCCAAGGCCATTTTTTCCCCGTTCTCTTTTTGTTAGCGGTTGCACTCATCTTAGCCTCCTAGGCAATCAAAAACTGACTATGTAATGGAAACATAGAATAATCTGTGTGGTAAACAATACAATCGCGAAGTACCAAGTTCAGACGAAAATTGCATCTCGTTAAAGGTGAGACGATCTAGCACGTTTCATCAACCATTATGGTAAAGATCAAATGTCTCAACCCAGTAATCTCGCCATTGATCTTCGGCAGGCGGGTTGTCGCGCGAAATCTCAGTCTGCTCAAGACCGGGACCATATTTATCTCCGCCGAGAAAGACGCCTGCGTAATCATAACGAAAATTAGTCGTCGTGTTACGGTATCCTTCATCAGGTAAATAAACGGATTCAACCGTATAGGTTAGAAAACCAGCTTTCGGATTGTCAGGGTCATAGCTGACACCGGATGCCACATTATTTTTGCCTATTGTGACATCCACACCAAAATACCACCCGTACTTATTGTAATATGTTTTCTCAATTCTGAGCGAACTCTCATCGTTAGGCTCAGATGCCTCTCTTGTCACGCTGTAGCGTGTTCCATCGCCATAAAACTCCCTTACAACAGTCCCACTCTCTACATTCTCATGCGGAAATTTAAAAATATACGTGTGCGAGTGAGTTTGAGGGTCTTCTTCCGGATAATCAATTTCCACACCGATTTTTTCGCCATCTTTGTTAAAAATATCGCGTACAAGCATGGCATGTCCATTTGATTGATCATCCCATTCACCATAGGTGCATTCATTGAGATCTATAAATTGATCCAACGCTTGAGATCTGGCTTCTTCACGCAACGCCGCGCCTTGCGAATTAGGCGGTTCAGTGACAGGCATCGTTTCAGGCGGGTCCGTGGTTATCGGTGGAATAGTCTCTGTTGGTAGTGGTTCTGTCGGTTCTGTCGGTATGGTCACATCAGCCGGATTAGTCGTCTCAATCGGTCTAGACGTATCAGTCGGCTTTATCACATCTGTACGAGGTGTTAACTCTCTAATACCACACCCGACGATGCTAAACACCAAAATGGTAATGAATGCTATGACAACCCATGTTGGTCTTAGTTTTCTACTCATAAGTGTTACCTCTCATACTATAAAAGAGCGGCTATTTGACGCCTTTATTCTAGCATGTTCTTGCAGAATAGATGTAACAATACACATTTGCCTTTCGGCAAAACAAAACCCCTGCAACACACGTATTACAGGGGTTGATGGTGCGGACAACAGGACTCGAACCTGCATGGTTTCCCACTGGAACCTAAATCCA
>CAZBOM010000127.1:0-4645 GCA_964493375.1 uncultured Mageeibacillus sp.
TGTTTATGAGCAAGCAGTTTTCGGTCACGAGTCGGATCAACATTGAATCGGTTGCCTTGTTCGTATGGGCTGATATGCGCGCCGACAAGAAACAACTCATTTCCTCGAACGGTTACATAGGCTTCGCCAAGACTAAAATGACCTTGTCGAATCGATTTGACTTCTGTTCCCGTTAAAACAATCCCCGTCTCTAATCGACGGATGATGTGGTATTCAAAGCGCGCGCGTCTATTCTCTGTAATCAGTTTTGTTTTTTTCGTTTCGTTGCTCATCGACACGACGCCTCCCCTTCATGCATTTGTCCCGCGATATCATCGAGCTCAGCCATCGGCACGGCATTTAAATCGAGAGAGGCGCGTCTCCCCGAACGCCACGCGAAAAACCCCGCTGACGCGATCATCGCGGCATTATCGGTACAATACACAGGAGGCGGGACGATCAGGCGTACGCCTCTTGACGCTGTCATCTCTTCCATTGATTCGCGGAGTTTCTTATTCGCCGAGACGCCTCCCCCGAGGACAAGCGTTTGGTATCCTTTATCATCAAGCGCTGACGCCGTGTGTTTCGTCAAAGCTTCCACAATGGACGCTTGAAAAGTCGCCGCGAAATCGGCTTGCGAACATGACGAAGGCCACTTCACGCCTTCTCGATTTGCCTCGCGTTCAATCTTTCGATACGCGTTGATCGCCGCTGTCTTCACACCACTAAAGGAAAAATCATAAGAATCAGGGAAATGCGTGACGGGAAGGTAAAAAGCATCGCATCGTCCTCCAACTGAGGCACGCTCTATGAGCGGGCCTCCGGGGTAACCGAGACCGATCGTTCTCGCGATTTTATCGAATGCTTCACCGGGCGCGTCATCTCGTGTCCGCGCAAGTACGTTGTATCGCGTGTAATCGAGCACTTCCACAAGCGTCGAATGCCCTCCCGACACGATTAGACAGAGAAACGGTGGCTTGAGCGATTGGTCTGCCAAATATGAAGCCGCGATATGCCCCTCCAAATGGTTAATGGGGATGAGTGGTAACCCCGACGCGGCCGCCAAGCCTTTCGCCGCGGCGACACCGACGAGCAACGCGCCGACGAGACCGGGGCCGTATGTCACGGCAATCGCCGTTAAGTCGTTTAATGATTTGTCGGCGTCTTTCAACGCTCGATCGATAACAGGCAAGATCGACTTGACGTGTTCGCGCGAGGCGATCTCAGGGACGACTCCGCCGTATTCGGCGTGCAAATTAATTTGAGACGCGACAACACTCGAGACAATCTTCTCGCCATTTTCCACAATGGCCGCCGCCGTCTCGTCACACGAGGTCTCAATCCCAAGGATAAGGTGCCTGTTGTCGTCTTCTTTTCTCACAGTCGTTTCCTTAACGATCTTATCGTTTTATAATCGCGATTCTCTAAACAAATAGATATGTTTCTCTCAAATCTTTGCTGATTACCCCTAGTGATAACCATCAAATGATCATTTACATGCCTCTGTTCGTCTATTCTACTATGTCGCGTCGGTGTTTGATTGTAACACCATGCGAGCGCCATCCGCAATGAACATCTTACACAGCGGGCGCGAAGTGATATGATCGTTACGTGATCTTTTTTATAATATTGGAAAAGAATTGCGATCGTTTGCGATAATGAGATCGCGTCATCGATTAATATCATGATATACGTTAACGCTTCGGGGGAATGGTTCGTTGATCCGTGACTTGACTGTCAAATCGAAAAAGAAAAAGAATCGCGCGTTGCGACCAGTTTTCATCGCCATCGCGCTTCTTTTGGCGGCGATCTTGCTCATTGTTATCAGCAGTCTCGTAAACGCCGACCGCGTCATGAAAATTTCGAGAGAACCGATCTCTCCATACGCGACGAATCGTTTCTCAACCTTTCGCTCTGTCAGTTTCACCTCCGGAGGGGGACAGATCGATCTCAAAGGCTGGCTTATTCAGACGAACAGCTCGCCGCCACGAGGGACGATCATTATCGTTCATCAGCAAGGAGGCAATCGACTCCCCTACGGATTGCAAATGACGACTCTTTACAGTCATCTTGCGAAAGCCGGTTTTCAAATACTTGCTTTCGACCTTCGCCATTCAGGTGAATCGGGCGGTGAAATGTCTTCATTCGGTTATGCGGAAGCTGAAGATGTACGCGCGGCACTCGAGTGGACGATCCACAATACACCGAACGCCCCGATCATCTTGTATGGTTTCGGGTCAGGTTCGACGGCAATCTTTCGTATGATGCACCAGCTACAAGATGAAATCGTTGAGGAAGAGGCGAAGCAGAAGGAAGAAGGAACGGACAAAGACTCGAAAGATCTTGCCGCTACCGATATTAGAAAAAGAATCAATGCTATGATTACCGATTCACCGGCGAGAAGCAGCGACGACTTTATTAAAGCGAGCATCAAAAAGGACGGGAGCAAATGGTTATTCTGGTTGGCGGACACAACGCCTTACGCCGTCCGCATGTCGCTAGGAAACAGTCAAAAAATTGATCACTTTGTCGATTTCACAACCTTGACGCTTCCCTTGATGGTCATCGGTCATCGCGTCGACAGCTTTCTCCCTGAAAGCGCCTATCGCCCGATGATCCAGGAGAGGCTGCGACTCCATCCCAACTGGACAACCATTTATGAAACAGATAAACCGGGGCATCTCTCTTCTTACGACGAGAACGCCGAGAATTATAAAGACGCGCTGATCACTTTTCTCCAAAAATGGTTTCCCGCGCGCTAATCAAAAGTGACATGACATTACTCGACAGTATGTTAACCCATATCATTTAATGTCCTATAATAGAAAAGAAGATAAATATGAAACGATTCAAGCGGAAAGGACGACAAAATGAACGGACACTTCGCACTTCCAACGGTAAAGAATGAATCTCTCCTCGACTATTCACCAGGGTCACCGGCGCGCGATTCGCTGAAGGCGGAACTCGAGAGACAAGCAGCCATTACAATCGATATCCCGGTCATCATCGGCGGCAAAGATATCAGCACGGGTAATATTAAGAATGTCGTGATGCCTCACGACCATCAACATGTTCTCGCGCGCGTTCACCAAGCCGGTGAAAAGGAACTAAAGCTCGCGATTGATTCGGCGATGGAAGCTAAAAAGAGCTGGGCCTCGATGCCACACTCCCACCGCCAAGGTATTTACTTAAAAGCGGCTGAGCTTCTCTCAGGACCGTGGCGCGATATCATCAATGCGGCGACGATGCTCGGACAGAGTAAGACAGTCTACCAAGCGGAGATCGATTCAGCTTGCGAGCTCTGCGATTTTCTGCGTTTTAATGTGGCGTATGCCGATGAGATTTACAGAATTCAGCCGGGTAGCGCCGATGGCATTTGGAATCGCATGGAGTATCGTCCGCTCGACGGTTTCGTTCTCGCAATCACGCCGTTCAACTTTACATCGATCGCCGGCAATCTCCCGATCGCTCCCGCTTTGATGGGCAATGCCGTTGTTTGGAAACCGGCCGGAGCGGCGGCGCTCGCGAGTTATTACTTCTATCTGCTCCTCTGTGAAGCGGGAATGCCTCCCGGTGTCATCAACTTCATCCCTTCCGCCGGTCGCGATGTCGGTCAACATATCGTCAGTGACCCGAGACTCGGCGGCGTTCACTTCACCGGTTCGACGGCGACATTTAATGAGATTTGGCGCGAAGTCGGAAGCAATATTTCTCGATACGAGCAGTATCCACGTCTCGTCGGTGAGACAGGCGGCAAAGACTTCATCTTTGCTCACCAATCAGCCGATGTCGGCGCCTTGATCGCGGCGCTCGTCCGCGGTGCTTTCGAATACCAAGGTCAAAAATGCTCGGCCGCCTCACGCGCCTATATCCCCAAGAGCATCTGGCCAAAAGTCAAAACGCTTCTCTTGAGAGAAGTGGAGAACCTTAAGGTCGGCGATCCGACTGATTTTACAACTTTTATGTCAGCCGTCATTGATCGTGAATCCTTTGATCGCATCAAGGGCTACATCGACGCGGCGAAAGCATCTAATGACGCCGATGTCCTTTGCGGAGGCTACGACGACAGTAAAGGCTACTTCATCTGCCCGACCGTCATCGAAGCCAAAGACCCGCATTATGCGAGTATGTGTGAAGAGATCTTCGGCCCCGTGCTGACGATCTTTGTATACGATGACGATAAATTTGAGGAGACGCTTGATCTTTGCGATTCGTCATCACCGTATGCCTTGACCGGTGCCGCTTTCGCGAAGGAACGCGATGTTCTCGTTGCGATGGAAGAGCGCCTCCGCCACGCCGCAGGCAACTTCTATCTAAACGACAAACCAACGGGAGCTGTTGTCGGACAACAACCTTTTGGTGGTTCGCGAGCATCAGGAACAAACGACAAAGCCGGTTCACTTCTCAACATGATCCGCTGGACGAGCCCGCGTGTCATCAAAGAAACTTTCGTTCCGATTTACGACATTACGTATCCGTACATGGTCGAAGAATAAACAATAAAAGTATTGGCTGGAGGGAGATGGTTCGATGGGAGATCAACGAATCAAAGATCATCCGATCTTGGACTTTTCAGAAAGTGACATCATCCCCTTTATCTTTGATGGAAAACCGATGGAAGGCAAAGAAGGCGACACGATCGCCTCGGCTCTCCATGCGAACGGCA
>CAZBOM010000128.1:0-4619 GCA_964493375.1 uncultured Mageeibacillus sp.
GCGATGCTCCATCGCGAAGGTCAAAGCATGATTCAGTCTTCTCCGGCGATGACTCTCTAAAAGAAAACTTCGAGATTTGACGCCGGCGTTCTCAGCGCCGCGACGGTGCTAGCTGTGCGGGAAAATATTCGACAGCAAAGAATTCTTATTCACTTTTTTCACTGAAGTGATTTGTTTATAAATACGATTCGAGTATAATTAACAGACGAAGAAAATTCGTCGAAGAGTTTTCTACGGACGGCTGGAAAAACAGCGGGAAAACCTCTCGTTAAACTTTGATGAGAATGTGAAACTTGAATCTTTCTCAGCCAAGTGAAGGGATTTTTCTGTTTGAGTTTTTAGTACGTCTGTATTTTTTCTAAATGGAGAGAAGACGATGGACCTTGTTTTTAAAATGTTGCAAGAAGCTCTTGAGAGAGAAGAGGATACGATACTGGCGACTGTCACCGCGAGCTCCGGCGCGACACCTCGAGGTGAAGGCGCGCGCATGCTCGTTGGCCGTGATGGGCGTTTAGCCGGAACGGTCGGGGGTGGCGCCGTCGAGTTCCGATCCATTGATATAGCGAAGGCCGCTCTCGCCGAAAAACGTTCGAATATCCACAAGTTTATTCTGACAAAAAATCAAATCGAAGACATCGGTATGATCTGCGGCGGAAGCGCGACCGTTCATTACCTCTATTTGTCCGGAGATAACAAAGAGCTTCTTGCGATTGTCAAGGAAGCACGCGAAGCGATCCGAGAACGTCGACCGAGTTGGCTGATCACGGATGTCAGCGAAGAGGACCAACTGGGGCTCGCGCTTTTCACGGCGCCGGAAGGTACAAACCCCGCGAACCCTGATTTTACAGTCGATGGTTGGGAATTCAAGGGATTTCCGGAGGATCACCCGTGCACGCGCGCGCTTCTCGATGATCCGCGATCACTTTGTCAGCGCGGTCGTTCGGTAAGCAAATGCGGACATACTTTCTATGTTGAAGAGCTTGTCGTCCCCGGCGTCGTCTATATTTTCGGTGGCGGACACGTCGCGCAAGCGCTCGTACCCGTTCTCGCGCATGCCCATTTCGCCGTCGTCGTGCTCGACGACAGGGAAGAATTTACCGATCCCGCCCTGTTCCCCGGGGCGTACGATGTTCGCATGTGCGATCTCGATCATGTCGACAAAACGGTTTCCATCGGACCGGATGATTACGTTTGCATCATGACGCGTGGCCACAAAAACGATCTCGATGTCGAAGACCAAGTGTTGAAAACACCGGCTTTCTATATCGGCATTATCGGAAGCAAACATAAAGTTAAGACGATCGACGGCATTTTAATTGAACGCGGTCATTCCGAGGAAGCGGTGAATCGCGCGATTTCACCGATCGGTCTCGACATCGGCGGTGAAACGCCGGAAGAAATCGCCATAAGTATCGCCGCTCAAATGATCGCAGTTCGCTCCGGCAAGATTGAGCCGAAGCGACCGGGGACACTGAAGAACTGAAGAGGTTTTCATGCCTGAATCGAAAGGTAAAACATTTTTGTATCCCGCCAATGAACGCGGGCTGATGATGTTTGCACAAACGGCTTTGTTCGGAAGAGGCGGAGCAAAAACAGAGACGAAAGACAGTTTGACGACGACGGGTCATCTGCTTGTGACGGGTGCGATCGGAAGCGGCAAATCAACTTTTGTCCAGCGATACCTCGAAGATGCGTCGTTGAACCCCGCCGGATACATGACCATCCGACATATCAACAAAAAGCGTCAGACAAGAGGATTTTCACACGTCGCTGCCGGTAAACAGCGCGACACGGGGCTTTTAACGGTTCGCCACCAAAATGGATCGACATTTCCGGATACGGATTGTTTTCTGCTGGTTGAAGGCGAAAAAAGACTTTTTGATATCGATCATTTTGTCGAGTCAGCATTGCCGCTTATAGAGCGAGCAGGTGATGTCATCGTCATGGATGAACTCGGCGGCGATGAACTTCTTGACAATCGAGTGTTCGATCGTGTGATGCAAGCGCTCGACGACACCTCAAGACCGCTTATCATCGTTTGGAAACATGAAAAATCGCTGGAACAATCGCTTTCTCGTTCGAACATTTCCGACTCTGACAGAGCCTTACTCAAAGAGCGGCGCCACGCCATTTTGACGCATGCCTCGCTCACAAGTGTCATGCTGGAGAGCGACGGAACGATCACGCGCGAACTGGAGGAGATGCCGGACCCGCTTTTGAAGACCGGCCAAAAAAAACACTTGGGCTTGCGCTTCGGCATTATGGGAGCCTTTTTAATCGTACTCATTATCATTTCTTTTGCGATCGGCTGGTACTGGATCAGCCCGATCACGATCATCCGATTTTTCTGGAGCCAACTGTTCAGGACCGGCGAAGTATTCGCCGAGGCGATTACGACCGTCCTTGTCAATGTGAGGCCGCCGCGCATCGCGTTGGCACTCCTCGTCGGCTCGGGGCTTTCCGTCGCGGGCCACACCTTTCAAGGCGTGTTCCAAAACCCCATGGTTTCACCGGATGTATTAGGCGCGTCCTCGGGAGCGAGCTTTGGGGCGGCGCTTGCTATTTTGGCGGGATTTGCGTCGACGGGTATTACGCTCATGTCTTTTGTATTCGGGTTGATCTCCATCGCTCTCGTTCTCTTCATCGCATCATTTGTTAAAGCGAATAAACTGCTATCGCTTGTTTTGACGGGTATTGTCGTCAGCTCACTTTTTTCCGCCGGATTATCGCTCATAAAATTTACGGCCGATCCGACGAATCAACTGCCGGCCATTACATACTGGTTGATGGGGTCATTGAATTCGGCCCGGTTGCAGACACTCAGTTTTGCGGCGCCTCCGATTCTTTTAGGTATTGTCGTGATTCTATTGTTGCGCTGGCAGCTCAATCTACTGGCGCTCGGTGAAGAAGCGGCGACCACCATGGGTGTGCGAACGCGCCTAATCAGGATGGTGATGGTGGTGTCGGCGACACTCGTCACGGCGACTTGTGTGTCGGTGAGCGGTGTCATCGGTTGGATCGGGCTCGTCGTACCACACATTTCCCGCATGATCGTCGGAAGTGATAACCGCGTATCTTTGCCGGCATCGGCTTTAATCGGCGCGAGCTTTCTCCTGTTCGTCGATAATATCGCGCGTCGCGCGACAACGGCGGGGATACCGCTCGGTATCTTGACGGCCTTTATTGGCGCTCCATTCTTTGTATTCCTCATTCTTCGTGAGGGCAGGAAAGGAGTGACAGGATGATGAAACGAAGTCAATCGATGACTAACGGATTGCTCGTGAAGGATGTCTCGTTTTGCTACCGAGAGACTGACGTATTGAAGGAACTCTCCTTCGCTGTCCCAGGCGGTCGCGTTGTCGGAGTTCTCGGCGCGAATGGCGCCGGTAAATCGACGCTGTTTAAATTAGTGCTCGGGGTGCTCCCGCTTCGTCGCGGTGAGATAAAGATCAACGGCCGTGATGTCGGGTCGCTGTCGAGCCGTGAGCGCGCGAGGCAGATGGCCTATATCCCTCAGAATCAAGTGGGGGCATTCCAATTTACTGTCGCGGAAATGGTGTTGATGGGTACGACAGCGTCTTTCAGCATGTTCGCGCAACCGGGAAAGCGCGAACGCATCAAAGCCGCTGAGGCATTGAAATTACTGCAGATCGAATCATTCAGCAGTCGGCTCTACGATCAGCTGTCGGGCGGTGAGCAACAACTCGTCTTAATCGCGCGCGCCGTCGCGCAAGATGCCCCGATCTTGATTATGGATGAGCCGACGGCCAGTCTCGATTACGGGAATCAAATTCGTGTCTTAGAGCAAATTCGGACGCTTGCGGATCGCGGTTATCTCGTGCTCTTTTCAACGCATAATCCGCAACACGTATTCTTATATGCTGATGATGTGCTTCTCATTGACGGAGGGTCGGCTCGCGCGTTCGGACCTCCGCAGGACGTCTTGTCAGAAACGTTGTTGTCGCACGTCTATCGCGTTCCGATTCAATTGGAAAAAAGCGTGAAGACAGGTGCGGTGACCGTGTTGCCCGATTTTGATGAAATGCGAAAAAAGAGCGAGATGCAGTCGGCTTCTTCGGAGCGAAAGTAGGTATGGGCAACGGATGATAAGCAGATGTGAACGGCATTGACTCAAAAGAAAATGAAGTACTTGTGGCGCTACTATAATCGTCTCGTTGTAAAAGACATGACAGAAGAATCAAACGCGTTTAAACATAATAGCGCGGTTGATATAAACAGAATGAATCTCCAGTTGGGTTCGGAGAAAGGAAAGACGACCAACGCTTGTTGGTCAAACATGACACAAGTTCATGGGAGGAAGAAAAATGAACAAAAAGATGTTTAAGTGGACATCACTCGTATTGGCGTTGATTCTCGCGATGTCGTTGATGCTCACGGGGTGTGACAAGAAAGCAACCCCCACACCGCCGGATACAACAGCCGGAGAAGGTACGCCACCGGCCAGTGACACCAAAGCGCCGGATCAAACAGAGCCGAAAACGACGGCACCGGATCAAACGGAGCCGAAAACAACGACTCCGGAAGAACCTGCCGGACGCGTTTTCAAGGACTCGGTCGGTCGCGAAATGACGATCCCCGAGAAATTGACGAAGATCGCG
>CAZBOM010000129.1:0-4559 GCA_964493375.1 uncultured Mageeibacillus sp.
CCGACGACGATATTTCCACCGACATATAACAAGACGCCTTCTAACCCAGCCTCGTTCATCTTGTCGCGCATACCGCGGCAATCAAGCTCACCATGCCCGTAAAGCGATGAGATGACAATCGCGTCTGCTGCCGTTTCAACCGCGGCGCCGATGAATTCTTCTTGAGAGACCATCACACCGAGATTCGTCACTTCGAAGCCGGCTTCCCTGAAAGCGAATTCGAGAATACGAATGCCGACTGCGTGGACATCGGCTCCGATGACTCCTATGACTAGCTTCTTACCGTTTCCCTGTTCCATCTTTTTTAAGACCTCCAGTTGCGCTTATGGCGCGCTTTCTCCGTTTTTTAATGCCGCTCTTATGAATGGAGCGACTCTCGCAAATCGCGGAAATAATTGTCGATCGCGTGATTAATATAAAGTAAGGATCCCTTGTCGCAAGTAAATTTCGTTTTGATAAATATTTTACCTTCATTTATGTATTCTTGAATAAGCGAAACCTCTTTTGCGTCAACGAGATTCTCATAATCGGGCGCGAGCCCCACAATATCTTGTTGTTCAATAAAATGGCGCGTCGATTCGAGATCACCAAAACGCGCGCGCCTTATTTGCAATGGTTCGAGAATATAGCGTTCACATGATGATTGAATAACATCGGCGAAACCCATGCTCACGGTTAAAAACCCGAGCGTGGCATGCTTTGGCAAGCTCATGTATTCGGCGACGGAAGCTCGCGACAGTTCAATCGCCGCAGGCATGAGCGGTATGTGGTCCGGCGTAATGAGTTTTAATTCCTTAAATAATCTGTCCGGTGTAACCACGAGATCGTAACCGGCCGATAACCGATTGGGATGAGCCATGACATCATCAAAAGGAACACGAAATGTATTGGCGATACGAATCGCGTCGAGCGATTGCGCGATAATGGAACGCTCTTCCGACGTCGCCGCGACAACGGCCACACGAATGGGGCGCGTCATATCTTCCATTTGACGAAGCCTGAGCTCAAAAAATATCTGTGCCTCTCGTGTCGTAAACCCGAGCGCCGACAACTCATCAATCATCTGATCAATCGCGACAAGAGCCTTTTCTTTTCGACTGACGGCATCCCATTCCATTGGCGGAGATGCGACAAATGTTCCGCGACCTCGACGCAGTTCAATCAACCCATCTTGTGAGAGCAAGTTGTAGACATGGCGAATGGTGCCAATCGAAACGCTTCGCTCATCGGCACAATCGCGAATGGACGGCAACTTTGTACCGGCAGGCAAAAGACCCGTTTCGATTTCATGGCGAATATCGCGATAGATCACGCGATAAAGCGGATAGTCGGAACTAGGCGATTCAACCATGGTGTTCGCTCAACCAAGCACAGGGACCGTCTTCATACAAATCATGGCCATCTGTATCAATGACCACTGTCACCGGCATATCCTTAACCACTAAACGACGGAGTGCCTCTGTTCCGAGATCTTCCCAAGCGACGACTTGAGCTTCCTGAATGGTCTGAGAAATAAGGGCTCCGGCTCCACCAATCGCCGCAAAATAGACGGCGCTGTGTTGTTTCATCGCTTCAATGACGTCATCGCCACGATAGCCTTTACCAATCATACCGCGAAGACCATGCCTTATTAAGTATGGCGTATAAGGATCCATGCGGCATGAGGTTGTTGGCCCCGCCGCTCCAAGCGGTCGTCCGGCTTTTGCCGGCGAAGGACCGACATAATAAAGAACGGCTCCCTTCAATGGAAAAGGCGGTTCTTCACCACGTTCCAGCAGTTCAACTAAACGTTTATGACCGGCATCGCGCAGCGTGTAGATCACGCCGGAGAGTAAAACGCGATCGCCGCTTCTTAACTCTTTTGCATCTTCTTCCGAGAAAGGCGCTTCTAGTTTGATTGTTCTTCCCTGATCAGTCATTACAGAACCTCCTGATAGTGTCGTGCCATGTGACAATTGATATTCACGGCGACAGGTAGCGCGGCGATGTGCGTGGGAAGGACTTCAATCGCGACTCCAAGAGCCGTCCCGCGACCGCCGAAACCTTGAGGTCCGACGCCAAGCTTATTGATTTCTTCGAGCAGCGAACGCTCCATTTCTGCGTAATAAGGGTCAGGATTTGATTCAGTCAAAGGTCTTGCCAGAGATCGTTTTGCCGCGAGAGCGACTTGATCGAATGTGCCTCCGATACCGACACCGATCACGAAAGGAGGACAGGCGTTAGGTCCTGCCTGTGCAACCGTATCGAGAACGAATTCGCGAACGCCTTCGACGCCATCAGCAGGTAAGAGCATTCTCAGGCGACTCATATTCTCACTGCCAAACCCTTTAGAAAGCAACGTAATCGTGACGCGATCGCCGGGAACTAAATTGGTCGTGATCATCGCCGGTGTGTTATCACCCGTATTCACTCTTCGGAGAGGATCGCCTACGACAGACATTCTCAAAACATGATTCTTGTAACCTCGACGGACGCCCTCATTGATGGCGTCATAGGGGTTACCTAGAAATCTCACATCGAATCCCACATCAAGAAATGCGACGATCATCCCCGTGTCTTGACACATGGGAATCCTCTCTCGTGCGGCAATATCGTAATTTAACAGGAGATCTTGAAGGACTTGGCGGGCTGTCACCCCGTCTTCTATCTCTAACGCTTGCTCAACAGCGTGATGGACATCGTCAGGAAGTTTACAGGCTAATTGCCCGCACAACCTCTCCACCGTATCTCGCAAGACGGAGACATCAAATTCGCGTACAGACATCAGAATTCCCCTCTCAGACTTGATGTGCATACACAATACCCGATATTGTGCTGACATGCAACTTGTCTTCTCTTGAAAGATAAATATTTTTACGCGATTCAGTTTTTCTAATCTACAAAAACAAAGCCGTTTGTCGTATGATTATTAAAAGAGTTCAGTTTGGATTCAACCATGGGCGCAGATATGACTTTAACAGCGCACCTGTGGCTATGCTGACAGGAAACAATAAACTATCAATAGCATGATAAATGATTTGTTTCACTGTTTGAAAAAACTGGATAAGCACTTTGAGCGTTATTCTCAAGGAGTAAAGAAGCCTCGCAAGGCAATGGTTATGGAGGTAATCATGTTCGTTAAAGCGGTTATCGGGAGAAAAGGAACTGGAAAAACTCCAATTATGCTTGATCAGATGGAGTTATTGGCACAAGATAAGGATTCAAATATTGTTTTCATCGAGTATGGAAAAACGGTTGACCATCTCATCCCCCACTCAGTTCGACTTATCGACATTACGGAGTATCCCGTTCGTGGATATAACCAATTAATCGCTTTTCTCGCCGGCATGAACGCGAAAGACTATGATATCTCACATATGTTTATCGACAGCCTTCTTACGATCGCGAATGACTATAGCCCTGAGCATCTATCAGAGTTTTTAACGGCACTTGAAGCCTTCGCGTGTCGGACAGATGTGAAAATCACTGTTTCTGTCAGTCTTGATCGAAATGAAATGACTCCGGAAGCACTTCGTTTCGTCGATCACTAACTTTCTTATAAAATCGAAGTGTCTTGCCGATGTGAACAACAAAAGGTGTATGACTTTTTCAACATACATGAAAGCAACGTGGTAAAAAATTTCACAAATGATACAGAGAAATGTTGATTGGCATTGTCTGATATACTTCTTTGTATCATCAGGTTAAACTGATTGACGACCGGCAGATCATTGCGATATCACACTAAATCTCAATGATAACCGGCAAAACAAATCATATTGAGGAGAGTTGTTATGATTAAAGAGTTTAAAGAGTTTATTGCTCAAGGTAGTGTATTGGATGCGGCCGTCGGTTTCGTTCTCGGTCTCGCATTCAAAGCGATCGTCGACAGTGTTGTCAACGGCATTCTGATGCCTGTTATTGGGTACCTTACAGCGGGAATCGACTTCTCATCGCTGAAGATTGTACTCCGAAAAGCAGCCGAAGGTGTTGAAGAAGTGGCCATCACTTATGGCCAAGTTATCCAAGCGCTCCTTACGTTCCTTCTCGTTGCGTTCTTCTTGTTCTTAGTCGTTCGCGCGGTCAATAAAGCACGCCGTAAGAAAGAAGCAGAAGCGCCCGTTGAAGAAGAAACTGTATCAGAAGTTGAACTTCTCACAGAAATCCGCGATCTTCTTTCCAAAGAAGACTAAGCCCTCGTCCTTCTTACAAAAAGAAGAATGAACTTATAATCTTTTTCGCTTAGAAAAATGAGTCTAGGGGTTTGATTGCGAAGGAGATTAGCAAAGGAGAAAACTATGTATTGTGAAAAATGTGGCGCTCAAAACGATGACCAATCAAGAATCTGCGTCAATTGCGGATCTTTGATTGGATCAGATACCCAAACGGCAGAGACACCTGTTCAGCAATTTGGCGCGCCTTACGTGGCACAACAACCGGCTCCGACACAAGCTCTCTATGGATACGACCAACAGCAAGCGCCGTACGGACAACAACAACCACAAGCACCTTACGCTTATGCTCCGCAACAAGCGCCTTATGGGCAACCACCTCAACCTCCTGCCGCCAAGAAAAAAACA
>CAZBOM010000130.1:0-3064 GCA_964493375.1 uncultured Mageeibacillus sp.
TTGACGATATCGAGTTTGTTTTGGAGCGGGAAACCGACAAAAACACCGACCATAAAGAAAACGAGAGAAATAAGCGCTCTCGGCATCCCCGTAATCAAGTCTGTCAAAACACCGCTCGCACAACATGATGAAAGCGCCATACCAAATCCGAACAACAATCCTCCGATCAGCAGTCCCAGGTTAATGGGATTGATCCAAAGATTGTAATTGACACCTTCCGGCTTGAAAACCAAAAGGCCGGCCACACCGACGGCCGTCATAAAGAACATCAACATCATGGCACGCATGAGACCTGTCGAACCTGTGTTATAGGCACGGTTGACACTCCCCGCAAAACCAGTCCAAGCTCTCGTCAGAATATATCCCAACGCGAGACCAATCAGGAGCCTGAAAAACAACATATTTTTCTCAACTCCGAACACCAGTGCACCGACGAGGACAATGCCCGCGAGCAAAATCACGCCGATAAGAGGTTCAATTTTTTTCATACATATCCCTTTCTTCTTCGTATCAATATCTGAAGAATTGTATCGCCTGATAATCCTCGTTATCAGGACACATAGCTTGCTAATAATAACCCATACAGTTAGTGTAAGCAACAAGACGGTCACCTTGGTGACCATTTGACGATGGCGGCATTTTTCTATGCATTGAGCCTCCTTTCATGTCTCTTGCCACCGGTGAAAAACCCTTATAATTAACAAGATAATGACGGAATTCGTTGCGAGTAAAACATACGGATTTGAGAGCATTTTTTATCAAGCTCAAGTAAAATATAAAGACATCATAGTCATTCAAGAGAGGAGATTTAGAGGCATTGGGCAAAAACGCGGGCGTCTTATCAACTGTTGTTGCGGCCTTTATGTTTGGCCTGACGGCGGCTTTTGGGAAGATGAGCTTTGAGCTGGGAAATAACCCCGTCATGCTCACAGTTTTGAGAGGGCTTTTTGCGATTCCTGTTCTCTTGATTATTTTAAAATGGCAGAAAATACCGATAGCCCTCTCGCGCCTTGAGCTTCGCATTGTTCTTTTCATCGGACTCCTATCCTCGCCTGCACCGATTTGTCTTTACAGCACATTCAAGTATTTG
The DNA here is from genome assembly GCA_964493375.1 of uncultured Mageeibacillus sp. Lineage (GTDB taxonomy): Bacteria > Bacillota > Clostridia > Saccharofermentanales > DTU023 > UBA4923. The sequence goes on from CAZBOM010000130.1 coordinate 1,091, forward strand.
CCGGTTGGCACCGGAACAGCCTTACAGTTTACATTTCCCGTCATCGTCGCCGTTGTCAGCGCGCTACTCCATAAAAAACGGCCGCATCTCCTGACAATAGGCGCTCTCGTTCTCAGCATGATTGGTGTCTCTTTGTTCTACGATGGTTCAAGTAGCGATTCAATCGCCGGCTTCGTTTTTGCCATTGCCACGGCGATCACATATTCGTCTTACATTCTGGGCGTAGGACTTACTCGCTTGCGAGACATTCATTTCTTGAAAATCTCATTCTACTTTTCCATCATCTGGACAATCGTTGCAATTGTCTATGCCACACTTACACAACAGATAACGTTCGATATCAAACCTCTGGGGTTGTTTTACTCTTTCGTCGTCTCCATGCTTGTCGTTGTCGTCGGCTATTCGCTGTTCCAGCTTGGCATCAAGTTGTCGGGGGCTACCACCGCTTCTGTACTCGCAACGGTTGAGCCTATCACCGCTAATATCGCCGGCATGATTATCTTGGGTGAATCACTGTCTCTTAAAAGCGCTATCGCCGCGATCATCATCATCGTTGGTGTCATCTTAGCCGCTCTCGGTGTCGCCAAAGAACGACAACAACAGGAGAATAACGCTTAATGCCATCCTATTTTTCTTCTTTCGATCATAAGATCAAATCCGGTTTTTATATTTAACGCACACCCTTACACACAAGAGCATTTGAAGCGACGTTCATACTCCTCTTGCAATTCGGCTCTAAAGTCAGGATGTGCCAGATCAATCAATGCTTTCGCCCTTTCTCCAAGAGAAAGCCCTTGAAGGTTGACACTGCCAAATTCCGTTACAATGTACATGACGTCATAACGATTGGTCGTCACGGCTGCTCCTTTATCGAGGAATGGTACAATCTTCGAAATCTTGCCGCCTTTGGCGGTTGAAGACATCGCGATGATTGAAACTCCGCCTTTTGACATGTGCGCTCCGCGGACAAAATCAACTTGTCCGCCGACACCTGAAATCTGTTTTAATCCGACAGATGCGCTGCAAACTTGCCCAAATAGATCGACTTGCACACATGAATTGATCGAAACGACATGATCATTCTGCGCGATGACATAGGGGTCATTTACAAAATTGACCGGTCCCATATAGACGCCGGGGTTATCGTCGACAAAATCGTATAGATTTTTACTCCCCATTAAGAATGTCGCGACAGACTTTCCGGGTAGTAATTTCTTTTTACTGTTATTGATGATGCCGCTCTCAATCAGAGGGATAACACCATCGCTGAACATCTCACTATGGAGCCCCAAATCTTTCTTATCAGTCAAGCTCGCGAGAACGGCGTCGGGAAGACTGCCGATCCCGAGTTGCAATGTCGCTCCATCGTCCACAAGGTCAGCGCAGAGTTTGCCGATCGCCCGATCCGTTTCACTAATCTTCCCGATCGGCAGCTCGATAAGCGGTTCATCGCCATAAACAAACAAGTCGATGTCCGAGATATGCAGGAATGAATCGCCGTGTGTGCGCGGCATGTAAGAATTGATTTGCGCGATAAGCAGTTTCGCTGTCTGAGCGATCGCCAATGTGTAATCCACGGAGACACCTAAGCTGACATATCCGTGCTTGTCAGGCGGGCTCACTTGAATCAAGGTGACATCCGGTTGTACATCGTTATAAAAATAATCGGGAATCTCTGAGAAATAGACGGGAATATAATCGGCGCGCCCTGAGTTGACGGCTTCTCTTTCACCGCCGCCAACGAATAGTGAGCGATGTCTCGTATGACCGACTGCCTCTTCACAACAGTACGCACTCTCACCCATACCGAGCATGTGCATCGTTCTGACGCTCTCAAGAGTGGGAATTCGATCGCGTAGAGCGCGAGTCAGTGCCTGTGGCTCTCCGCACGCATGGCCAACGGCGACATTGTCTCCATTTTTAATATGAGCGATCGCTTCGGCTGCTGTTACAACTTTACTTTGGATTGTCATT
>CAZBOM010000130.1:3074-4555 GCA_964493375.1 uncultured Mageeibacillus sp.
TCCTCTCCTTTTGATTTATGGATAGTCTTATGCTTGTCATTTGAATCACCATACGTCTTTCTTGAATTCTTTGCTTTAATTTGCCTGCTATGATTAGCTTTTTCAATAGTATACCAAATTAGTCCAGTTTTGTGTTAAGCGAGCCAATAATGAGTTATTTTCATCAATTCTTTAGGTTAGACGGTCATAACGATCTTGTGGCAAATCGAATTAATTTTCTCTTGACGATCATGTCGATTGAGTGGCTAACTGTAAAATTTAAGCGTCGTATCTTTAAACATGTGACTTAAAACAAACAGCCGATGAACTGTCTACTCACTCATCACCAAATCAAGATACAAATTCGCCATGCGGTGGACGGAGACCAGTTCTATTCTTTCATCAATCTGGTGCGCTTGTTTGTCGTCGCCAGGTCCCCAAATCACATAAGGCAATTGAAAGGTGGGTGTGATTCGACCGGCGTCGGTGAAAAAGAGCAATCCGCGAAGCGAACTGTCATGGTGATTCATGTCGCATACTTGTTGAACACATCGGACAAAAGGATGTTCAGCCGGCGTGCTATTGGCTTCGTGTCGACTGAGAACGGACAACTTGAATTGAAGGCGTTCGTCTTGTTGTTGAAGTGCTTCGAACGTCTCATATACCCAATCTGAAAAACCTTGTGAAAGCTGCCCGGGGAGCAATCTTATATCGAGTTCTAACCAAGCTTCTCCCGGGATGACATTCGTCATAAAGCCACCGTGCAATTGTGTCAATGAAACAGACGCTTTGCCGAGCAGCGAATCGGTCGTTTCGAAATCAATTGTCGATATAAATTTCTGATAGAACTCAATGGCTTTATCGAGCGCATTGATGGCAATGGCCGGGTTAGAGCCGTGTGCCTGAATCCCCTGAACATCGACGCGTAACCAAAGAGCGCCCTTCTCACAGATACCGATTCGTTCATCGCTCGGTTCACAAAAAACGCCGGCTTCTATCTCTTGCATCCACGGAAGCTCGAGCAAACTTCTAGCGCCCATGCCCCCTGCTTCTTCATCTGCCGTAAAGCATAGATAGACCGGTTTGGGCGGCAATGTCCCCGACTCCAATACACATAGCGCCATCTCGATCATCGAAACGGCTCCGCCTTTCATGTCGGCCGTCCCTCGCCCGTACATCAAGCCGTTTTCAATCGTGGCACTCAACGGGTCATATGTCCAAAGCGCTTCATCCCCAAACGCTACCGTGTCGAGATGGGAAAAGAACCCTATGCCACCGCCATCACTCGAACCTTTTAGCTTGATAACAAGTGAGCTTCTATTCTCGCTGTGATCGATGCGTACTTTCTCAACATCAAATTCCGAAAAAATGTCTTCAATATAGTCTGTCAGTACGCGTTCTCGTCCCTCCGGTTGACGCGTATCGGTCGCAACCATATCCCGTAACATCTTTGTACAGCGATCAAGATTCGGTTTCATATCCTTGATACCTCTCTACAAATA
>CAZBOM010000131.1:0-4253 GCA_964493375.1 uncultured Mageeibacillus sp.
ATCGCCTTCGATCAAATCGAACGGCTTAATTTTGGGAGATTGTCCTTCGAGATAGCGAACGGCTCCGCGCGCGGCGGCTTCTGCGCTGTCCGAGACGTAATCGACTAAATCGAAAACGATGGAGACATTGCCGGCTGCGAACAGCCCGGGAATCGATGTCATCATTGATTCGTCGAGCACCGGTCCCCCCGTACAGGGAGAAAGCGCGACACCTGCTTTTTGACTCAACTCATTCTCCGGTATGAGTCCAACTGACAGCACGAGTAAATCGCAAGCGATCTCCTCCTCCGTTCCGGGAATGGGACGGCGATTCTCGTCAACTTTCATGACGCGAATTCCCTCGAGTCGTTCATTCCCAAAAACTTCTGTGACGGTTGTCGAAAGATGGAGTGGAATGTTGTAATCGACGAGACATTGATAGACGTTTCTTGCAAGTCCACCGACTTCCGGCATAAGTTCGTAGACACCGAGCACTTCAATTCCCTCTAGATGCATCCGTCTCGCCATAATCAAGCCTATGTCGCCTGAACCTAGAATGACGGCACGTTTTCCCGGGAGATAACCGTCGAGATTGATGTAACGTTGCACGGTCCCCGCGGTCATGATACCGGATGGGCGCGTCCCGTAAATTTGCACTTGACTTCTCGTCCGCTCACGACAACCCATCGCGAGAATCGTGGCGCCCGCGTGAATCTCGAGCATGCCATGCTCGGGACAAACCGCGTGCAAAATCCCATCGTCGATATCGAGCACCATGGTATTCATAAGAAGTTGAACATCGCTGTCTTCCAACTGGGCGATGAATCGTTCCGCGTATTGCGGTCCGGAGAGTTGCTTTTTGAAACGCATCAAGCCGAAACCATCGTGAATGCATTGTTGCAGAATGCCCCCAAGATCGTCACTTCTCTCGATGAGGATGACGCTTTTTCCGAGACGCGACACCTCGAGCGCCGAGGCAAGTCCGGCCGGACCGGCTCCAATGACGGCAACATCCGTGTTAAGCACTTTCATGGTTGCCTCCTCGCGACATTGCGAAAGTCAAATCGCCCGATCCTTGGGTTTTCAATTTGGAATCGTTGTCTCGCGATATTAAATCGTGCGCTTGGCGATCGGCGCCGTATTCATCATGTTTTCTGATCGTTCCAACCACCACGGCGGACGCGACTCCTTGTTTTCGAATCTCTTCCGGCTTGCGACCTGTCTCTCGCGCGATGATCTCGAGAATCTTCGGACTACAAAAACCACCCTGACAGCGACCGGCTGTCGCTCGGACGCGACGCTTGATCGCGTCAAATGTCACAGCAGGAATCGGGCGTCTGATCGCGTCGATGATCTCCCCTTCGCTGATAGTTTCGCAACGGCAAATGATATGACCGTATGTCGGGTTTTCTTTGACAAGGCGATCTTGCTCTTCGCGTGAGAGATGGTTGAATACGACCGGTTTTTCTCGAATAGGATTCCAGTTTTCTTTGTATGACAACTCGCCGATCTCTTCCGCAGTCAATCGCTCCACCATTTTCGCGATGGCAGGCGCAGCGGCAAGTCCCGGCGATTGGATACCGGCGACATGAATGAATCCTCGCACGATTTCTGATCGTTCAATGATGAAGTCTTCTTTGTAATCGGCCGGGCGAACACCCGCAAAACTGGCGATGATATCCGATCGCCTCGTATCGGGACTGATGACGGACGCACTTCCCATCACGTAATCGAGATCTTTTGACTGAACAGAGACATCAGTTTTATCGAGGATTTCAATGGCGTTTGGCCCCCACAAAGGATTGCCCGAGACTGTCCGCTGAACGCCCCCGCCTTTTGTATGTTTCGTTCTATATGGCGGTTTTCCGTTCAAGGCCCGTGAGGTTCCTTTTTGTTTTTTATCGAAAATGGCAATCGCTCCTTTTCTCGGATGAATCGTATAGAACTGATCACCGGCCATCGCGGCGATTTCATCAGCGAAAACGCCGGCCGCATTAATAACGAGCTTGCCCTTGACGATGCCTCGGTTTGTGACGACACCTCGGACGACATTGTTTTCGACGATGACATCCACGACTTCCGTCAAAAGATGGAAGCGCGCGCCGTTCATCGCCGCGTTTTCCGCGAGCGCGATCGTCACGTCAAATCCGTCGACATAAGCAGTCGATGGCGTGTACAACGCTCGCCTCGGTTTGGTGGCAATCTCCGGCTCCATTTCCATAAACGCATCGGGCAATACAAAACGCATGCCAGGGACTTTGTTCAAGCGTCCGGCGAGCCACGCGAGCCACGGTGTCTTTCGATCAGATTTGTCATATGAGAGGACGAATGAGCCCGTTCTCTTGAACTCGAACCGGAGATCTCTCGCCCATTCGCCGTACATCGCATTTCCTTCGACGTTGAGTTTTGCCTTAAGCGTTCCCGGAACGACGGCGTTACCGGGGTGGATCATACCGTTATTGGCCTTCGATGCTCCTTGCGAGACATCGTCTGCTTTTTCAAGAACGACAATTTCGAGATTGTATTTAGAAAGCTCTCGAGCGATGCCCGATCCAATGACGCCGGCACCGACGATAATGACATCGGCTTCATCAAAAACACCGAGCGCTTGACCGCGCTTAATGGCTAATTCATTTCGTCTAAATGCGAGATTTTTACCATCGAACGACAGATGATTGATGACATTGCGAACTTTTCTAGACTTGGCCACATGGTGAGCGATATCATCGGCTATCTGCCAATCAGGCACTTCACCTTCAAGCACAACGACACGATCATCACGGATTTTGACATTAATGGGATATCTTTCATCATCAAGATGCTTCGCTATTTTTTTCTTCAATCGTCTGACCATGTGTCACCTGCCATTCTTTGATAAAGCCACAGACAAGCCTTCGATTTTGCATCTTCTAAGCACACCATAACAGAGTTTTGTTAAATGTACAAATAATTATATATTTGATTTTCAAAACAACTCTACATAGATCAAGTCTTATAGAAACTCAATCTTCATCAAATTGCTTACACGGGGACGCTCATAGAACTTACGTTTAAAAATAGAATCTAAAAAACATGTCATTTTCTAGATAAATCACCAAGCTCAAGCCATTCGCGCGTAACCAAATGGACCATTTGTCGTCTTAAAGAATGAGAGGCGAAACACATGATTGCTTTTGACGTGTTTCAGGAGAATCAACTGAACGGTTGAAAGAATAAGAGGTGATGTTAAAAGGTGATCGGAATGAACCCAATACAAGAAAGCTGTCAGTCAAAAGTCAAGACGAAAGGAGTCGAAAATGAAAAAAGCCATCAGTTATCTAGCCTTCGCGCTCGTCTGCACTCTACTCCTTGTAGGATGCGCCACCAAGCCGGAGGTTAAAGAAGATGAAAAGATCGTACTCCCCTCTGCCAGGATCGGAACCAATGGCGTCATGAAAGTTTCTCTAGAACGCTCCTATACGCTCAAAGAAGCGTTTGAAGAAGCGGAAGTTGTCGCCCACATACGAATCGGAAACTGGCTCTCAGAAGATGATGAACTCATTTCAAGTTATTTTGATGCCCGAGTGATCGAATTATACAAAGGGAATATCAGCGAGAATTTTGTCCTTAAACAAGGAGGTTCTTCAAAGACGACGATAAGTGGTACGGCTTTGTACAAGCACGGATTGGAGTTAGTCGTCTTTCTGAATGAATGTATCAGTTCTTCGGAATATTCAGAACCTCATGAAAATTGCTATTGGCTCATTGGGTCGTGGACGACCAATCTCGATGTTGTCAAGACCGATTCAGGTGAAGAGTACCTCGTTGATATGTTAGGAGTACTAAGCGAAGGCATATCACCATCTATCAAAAACTATGCCAAAGGCTCTAGCGCATTCAAAGAGAAAATACTCCATGGTATGATAGCAATCGATCCACAGGTCCGTGCGGAGATGCCCGTCAGCGCGATAAGGTACGTGTACGCGAAGTCAGATGTCGTAAGTTATTTCAGATCACTGAAAACGAACTAGATGGTTGGTACATTGGTGGCGAAGCCGTTGGATGGAGTATCGATGAAGGCTACCACACGAATGGCACGACATTGAAATATTCCATTGACACGAGTGATCCATATTATGTACATATGATTCAAGCGGATTGTGTATTAAATGTCGTCACCCGAGCAATATTCGATGAGGAAAAACTTGCTATCCAAGTTCATATACTTTCGGGGCCTCTAACTAGGCGCCCCACCCTTATTCACCCGCAATTCGTCGCAATTATACTCTACACTT
>CAZBOM010000131.1:4263-4544 GCA_964493375.1 uncultured Mageeibacillus sp.
CACCATGGAACGAATGGATCTTCAACTTCATATAAGTCATATTTTACGTAGTTTGATGTATAGAATAATCTGAAGAACTCAATATTAAGCCTCTAAAACGATAAATGTCATGGAAAAAGAGTCCGCCAACGGTGGACTCTTAGATTTATGCATATATACAAATTATAAAACCTCTATAATAAGAATGAAAGTTAAACCGTATTGATAACTGTCGCTCGCAATGACAATAGATAGTGTCCTATAAAGTGGTGTAAATTGCTTGGCACAAAAAGAGCCACCTC
>CAZBOM010000132.1:0-4472 GCA_964493375.1 uncultured Mageeibacillus sp.
ATACGATCAAGTAGATGACGATCAGGAGAGCGATGAAAGGTGCTGCATAAGCTAGGAAGACGAGGAAATACTGAAATCCCAGCGCGATGGCAATACCAATCTTGTGAATCGCGTTCTTCATGAGAAAACCGACATCCGACCACTTCATTGTTTTCCAAGTGACTTCCGGTTTGACGATCACCGGGTCAGTCTCCATGCGAATCGTGATGGCGATTTGTGATTCTTGCGTCAAGTATTCAAGTCGTTGGAAGCGCCCTTTAAGGCTTTCCATTTGAACCGTCAGCTCATCAATCCTTTGCTGCACTTGAAGTGTTTCTTCGATCGTCTGTGCTTTCGTGAGAAGTGTGCGGTAATGGTCGATTAACTTCTCGTTCGATTCAATACGAACTTTTGTGTCGTAGTATTCTTCCGTGACTTCTTCGCTTTTAACGGACTTTGTTTCGATTTTGGTCGCGCTCTCACCGGCATGCTCCATGAAAGATGCTAGCTTGCCGAATGGGACAGCCACATGCATACTGATCGTCTTATACGTCTCGCCGACGGACTGCTCGTAAGAGACAACTCGTCCGCCAAGACTGATCGCCAACGCCGACAACGCTTGGTACGTCTTGTCGACATCGGCACTTCGAAGTTCGAGTTCACCGTTTTCGATGAATTTTCTATCGATCGTACCGGGAGGCGAAACCCCCGGATTTTTAACAATCGGTTCATTGTGTGTACCGGGTTTGTAAGAATGATCCTTGTCGATCAGCCCGTCCCCTGTCGAGTTGTCGAGGTCTGGTCTCCCCGGCTCCTTAACCGATCCTTTGTTTTGAGCAGCACATCCTGCGATAAACATCGAAACGATGAGTAGCAGTATGGCTAACGATTTCCAAATATGTTTCTTTTTCATGTTCGTTATTGTTATCTTCTCAAAATGATGCTAGAAGACAACGTCCTCCATTCTCAAAAATTATAATTGAGTTGTCATCCTATGAGACGACAGATATTGAAGTTGGTTACGAATATTCGCGAACAGAAATTTTGTGACGATCTTCAATTCTATAGAATGGGATAACGTTTGCCTTCGAGTACTTCTTGCTGAATCAAAGCGAGTGACTCAGGATGCAGTAGCTTTCGTAAGAGATCATCGATCATGTAGTTGCTGTCACTTGTTAAGATGACGGCGCACGTAAGATCGGAAAAATCAAGCTCAATAGGAATATCATGCAACTCAAGTGGTGGTCCTTCGAAGCTGAAGTCGACTACATCTCGGTTGAAAATAAATGAATCGAGATCGCCCGCGGCGAGGGCGGTCGGCATTTTCGTGAAATGAAGATCAATCATCGATGCCTCACCGCGTTCCACGAGGTCGCCGAAAACTCGTTTCGCAACGTAGACGTGGTCCGGTGAGTTGGAGTCGATGCCAATGAGTTTCGCGTCTTTGACGCTCTCCCCTTGTCTGGTGACGATCATATAACCCGATAAGTAACTGAAGGGAGCGAGTTCCAGCGCGATATTAATCTGATCACCGTATTCAGGAAGAAGTAGCTTGGCCGCGCTTTTGCTCGCAAGAACGAAATCATATTGATTGGTGAGAAGCCCCTTCACACGCGTGAGAGCGCCTTGTAAGTACGCGAGGCTGAATGGCACTTGGGCATCCTCAAACGCTGTATAAACAGACGCGGCGAGCGCTTCTTGGCGTTTTGTACGCGGGAGACCGCCTGCGCCGGCGAGATTGCTCCAATCGGCTTCGTACCAAAGGATCGATTGATTTTTCGCAGCGAGAAAACTTCCCAGAACGCCTCGTTTTTCAATGGTCACGGCACCTGACCGCTCTAATGTCGCGATCGCCTTTTGAACCGTTCCTCGCGACACATCGAAGGCATCGACGTACGCGTCGACTGTTTGTAATCGATCGCCGACATCGTGCAAAAGCGCTTCACGGGCAAGTGAAATCGTGACGAGATCGACGGTATTGATCTTGCGAAATCGTGAACGCGGACTCGTCATGGTCTGATTCCTTTCTACTATTGAAGCGCTTTAATCAGGCTTAAAATGCGAGAACTCTTCAAGATATTGGAACAAGTCCTTGTTCTTGAGATAGATCTTTTTGTAGATGTCTTTGTAAATGCGTTCATAGACTTCCACATTCTCAGGGATCGGGTAGAAAGTCTTGTCCTCTCGCATCATGCTTTGGACACCTTCTTCGTGGTCTTTATAAAGGCCGGCCCAGATACCGGCGTTTATCGCTGCCCCCGCGGCACATACCTCGGCGTTATCGAGCCTCGTCGCGGGAAGGTTGAAAATGTCAGCCGTCAATTGCATCGCGACGTCTGATTTACTACCACCACCTACAATATACAACTTCTCTGTGCGCGTCTTACACTTCTTCTCCATGATCTCGAGCCCTTCTCGGAGCGCGTATGCGATACTCTCGAGAAATGCTCTGTAGAGATCGGCCTCCGTATGGCGATCTATCCATCCGGCGACCATTCCCTTCCCGTGCGGATACAGACCGGGTTGAATCGTCCAAAACGGAAAGACAAATAAACCGTTCGATCCGGGAGGAACATTTTCAGCCAGTCGATTCATCTCGTTGAGAAACTCCGGCATACCGTGCTCTTTCGAGTACTGTTTGCAAAACCACGTGATGAGCCAGTAGCCTCTGTAAATATTGTACTCCGGATTCCACGCGTTGGGGATACAGCTCGGGAAGGTGTAAAACTTGAGCTTGGTGTCTTCCACATACCGCATGATGGTCGTTCCAATGGTCGCCATCGTCCCGTAGCTGATGGTCGCTTGCTTCGGGCTGAAGACACCTGAACCAAGCGTCTCGCACATCTTGTCACCGGCGGCTGCGATAAGCGGCAACCCGACAGGAAGAGACGTTCGCTCGCTCGCTTCCTGTGTAATCTCGCCGAGCTTACTACCGGGCGGAAAAATATCCGGTAATTGATCGCGTCTCACGCCGAGGATTTTAAAGACGGTCGGTATTTTGTACCAGTCTTGTCGCTTTGCTTCATACGGGATGTATCCGACTTGCATCCCTAGCGAATCGTGGAATACACCGCATAAACGGTGTGTCAATAAGCCGGTGATCGTTAAATAAATCTTCGCTTTTGAGTAAATGCCAGGCTCATGGAGACGAATCCAATTAAATTTCGACCGCTGGGCGACCATCTCAAAAAACGGTTGTTTTAGAGAGAACACTATTTTGTCGACACCTTTGAGCGTCTGTCGAAGGATCGGAACGATCTCAGGCGTTCGGCGCGTATCGATCCATGTGATCCAATCGCGAAGCGGTTGATTGTCGTCGCCAAGAGGGATGATGTTGTCTCGATTCGCCGTAATCGTCATCGCCTTGAGCCGATGTACGTTATCTCCGAGTTTCGCCATGACTTCTCTCAAGACTTCACACGTGTCTTGCCAGAATTGCTCCGCCGGCACTTCGGCCCATCCCGTCTGTAAGCTGTAGTAAGGCTCACTGATTGTCCTCGCAGAAGCTATTTGATCGCCGCCGCGATTAAAAACGATGGCGCGTACGCTCTGCGTACCGACATCGACTGCCAGAATTAAAGAATCGTCCATCGTCATGACTCCACTGTCTCGGGCGTCCTCTCTTAACAGGAACGCTTATCATCCATAAGGGTGTTGTGTGTCATTCGCGGAACTGTTCGGAGTCTCACCGATGCCGCAACACTTGCCAATTAGTCTGACACCAAGCGTCTTAATCTTCTTGCGTCTTATGCTTTTCGTAGACTTTCATATATTTTTCGCAATATTTGGGAGGCGCGTATTTTTCTAGCGTATGCTTGATATTCCATTCGCGGATAACCGTCTCTTGTTTCTGGTTCACCCAGACTTCAAATTTTTTCTTCACGGCGGCGCGATACATCGGCCCTAAGTCAGCCATGATCTCATCGAACATGATTTTGCTGTTGCCTTCCCATTGCAGGTCTTCAAGTTTAATCTTCTTTTCCTCCATGATTTAACCTTCCTTTGATTCGGCAACCTCTTGTTGCCATTATACGGGCTTAATGTTTCTAGCCCTCATTCCTATTCAAATTGATGAAATCTTGCCAGTTCCCTATCAAGGCTTCATCAACATTTTCGAAAACAGGCGCGTTTTCATCGCAGTTGATCGCTGCGATTTTCTCAGCTCTTCGAAGTCCACTCATCGTCTGAACAGAACCGGAGACACCGACTAAGATGGCAAGTTCAGGCGCGACGGTCACACCGCTCACGCCGATTTGGCGATCGTGAGGCGCAAGATAGCCTTGAACGAGCGCACGCGTGACACCCCACTCCATGCCATGATCGCGAGCGAACGAGATCAGTTGATCGCGCTGTGCTTCCGTCGTAATCGCGCCACCGATGACCAGTAGTCTTTTGGCTTCTTCAAGTGTCTGCTCCTTCTCGATCGTTGTTGTGGAGAGAATCGATGTCTTATGCACGCAAGGTTTCGGAGTAATCACCGACACGGCGCCGTT
>CAZBOM010000133.1:0-4415 GCA_964493375.1 uncultured Mageeibacillus sp.
CCGCATGAATCTCGATTTTGAGGAAGCTGCGTTCGGAGTCGAACGTGAGATTTCTATTCGAAAAGCTGATCGCTGCACAACTTGTTCGGGAAAAGGGACGGCCGACGGTTCAGAGCCGACTATTTGCCCCGTTTGCGACGGAACAGGTCAAGAGCACACACAACAACAGACGCTCTTTGGTTCGATGATGACTTCTCGCCCGTGTTCTAGGTGTGGCGGTTCCGGCCAAGTCATCAATAATCCTTGCGCGACATGTGACGGTGAAGGGACGGTCATGCGCGATAAAAAGCTTCTCGTGACCATTCCTGCCGGTATTAATGAAGGCGAGATGTTGACGCTTCGCGGTGAAGGAGAGCCGGGTCGCAATGGCGGACCTTTCGGCGATCTTTTTATTCAGATATATATTCGACCGCACCCCGTTTTCACGCGTGAAGGTAATTTGACTTTCTGCGAGGTGCCGATCACATATGCTCAAGCGGCGCTCGGGGATGAAATTGATGTTCCGACGATTGATGGGCAGTACAAGTATAAACTGCGCGAAGGGACGCAACCGGGTGAGATTTTTACGATCAGGGGTAAAGGCATTCCTTACATTGGAAGACCGACGGCGCGCGGGGATCACCAGTTTCGTGTCGTGATCGAAGTACCACGCAACTTGTCGACTGAGCAAAAAGAGTTACTTCGCACTTTTGAGAATTCATGTTCTGAACAACATTACACGAAACGTCGTAGTTTCTTCGAGCGCGTCCGAGATACGCTAAAAGGTAATTCCGCATAATGAATCTTATCGTCATCGACTTAGAATGGAATACAGCGTCGCGATCACAAAAGGTCGACGCTGATCTTGCCGCCAAGATGATGTTTGAGATCATTGAAATAGGCGCGGTAAAGATGACGGATGATCTCTCAGTTGGAGAACAATTTCACCGGTATGTCACGCCTGTTCTGTATAAGAAAATTCAGTTTCATATTGCCGCGGTGACGAAGCGTACGCAACAGAGTTTGCGCGACGGCGTTGTGTTTAGCCAAGCCGCGGAGGAATTTTCGCAGTTCGCCGGTGAGAATCCCATTCTTGTCTCTTGGGGCTCCGCTGACCCGGAAGTCTATATTTCGAATTGTCAGTTTCATGACAAAGCAGGTGGTTTTCGTTTTCAAGCTCTCAATGCCCAGAGTGTGTTCTCCGGTCTTGCTGAAGGAGCGACTTCGGGAGAACAGAGATCGGTGGAGTACGCACTTGATTTCTTGCGTCTTCCCAAGGATCTCCCTTTTCATAAGGCGATATCAGATGCGATTTACGCGGCACGCATCTTGTCTCGAACACTTGAATTCGAGTTAGCAGAGCGACCTGAAGAGACGATTGAGTCGCTACTGAAGCCATACTTATATGATCCATTCCTAACACGACAACATGAAACCGTTGTTGAAATCGATAAAAGTCTTGATGTGATGTCATACCTTGAGCACTATGATTTCGTCTGTCCCGCGTGCCGTAAGCGAGCGGTGCTTTTACCGACTAATGAAGGCAAGAATTGGCACCTTGTCAAATCGAATAAGGTATGGTTTGCCGCGGCGAGATGTGAAGAGCACGGGGACATCGAAGTGTTAGTCAAAAAAGCGCGTCGCTCAAGACGTCCACTCTATGTGATCAAAACGCGCATTCCCGACGGTCCGTTAAAGATTCCCGAACCGCAAAAGGAAGATAAGCAAATCATTTGGGTTGATCCGGATGCTTAGTCGAAGTGTTTTATGGTCATGAGATTGACTCAAAAACATAAGCGCGCAATAACCCGCTATCAATCAACAGAATGACGCGCGAATAGTCTTTTAAAATTTAGTGATAATTTATTCTTTTGTGGGGTTGGCTTGCTCGTCGAGAACGCCTTTTGGAAGGTTCGCTCTTCGAATAAGATACTGGTTGACTTCTTTCATCAACTCTTCGGAAAGCGTGTGCATCACACGATGGAATATCTCAACTTCTTCCTTCGTGAACCTTCGTTCAATACGTTTGGTGAGAATAGAAGAATAGCGTTGGCTTGTTCCATAAAGGTCGAGAAATTTGTCCGTCACTTGTAAGAGTACGACGCGGCCATCTTCTTCTGATCGAATTTTCTTCACAAAACCTTTTTTCTCGAGATTGGCGATTTTGTAGGCAGCATTCGGTTGTGAAACATTGATAAAATCGGCGAATTCAGATAAGGTTGGTGAACCTAGTCCGTAAATCGCCTCAGCGCAAAATGTCTCAAGTGCTGTCAGAGAGTCATCGTCTCCCGTATCGATTTTTCGGAAAATGCGCCGATAGTAGTAAAGCTTGAGTTTGAGATAAATGGAATGGATATCATCTTGTAACATGTCGGTGAACCTCTTTTGCACCTTTTGAACATTTTAACAGAAAAATCAACCCACTTCTTCGTTCATGAAGGCAAACATCAACTCCGCTTGACATACGATTTTTCCGTCGACACTTGCCATGCCTTCGGCAAACCCTATCCCGGCTTTTTGACCTGTTATTTTTGTCGTCAATGTCAACGTGTCTCCCGGCCGGACGACGCCTTTAAACCTCGCTTTGTTTATACCTGCAAAAAGTGCGATTCTGCCATGCCATTCCGGTTTGGCAAGCATCGCGACGGCACCGACTTGCGCGAGCGCTTCGATCTGTAAGACTCCGGGGAAGATAGGTTCTCCCGGGAAATGGCCTTGGAAAAAGATTTCATTACCGCTCACTTGCTTAATCCCCGTCGCAAATGAACCTACCTCACCGTCGATAATGCGGTCGATGAGCAAGAGAGGAAAACGATGCGGTAAGATCTGTTCGATCTCATGGTACTCAAAATAGAGCGGCGATTTGTCGAGAGAAGGTTTTTCGTTCATAAACTCACAATCCTTTTTATTCACTATCATGCTTGTGCCGGTTCATCGCGCCCATGCGATCTGTCGCGATGGGCGCGATCGATTTTTATTTTTAGCTGACTCGTGTGACGATTCTCAAAAACGTCGTTTTTGCCAACGGTCGTTCGTCTATTTCCAAACTTTCAAGGCGATACTGGCGTTGTGTCCTCCGAAGCCAAGGGAGTTGCTGAGTGCGTAGGTCAACGTGGCATGACGTCCCGTGCCGGGTACATAGTCGAGATCACAATCGGGGTCTTGTTCGCTCAAGCCGATTGTCGGATGGACGAATTGATCTTGTAACGCGAAGATCGTCGCCGCCGCTTCCAGTGCGCCGCTCGCGCCTAGGAGATGACCTGTCATTGATTTGGTTGACGAGATCATCAACTTGTAGGCGTGATCGCCAAAGACTTTTTTCATCGCTTGCGTTTCCATCACATCGTTCAGAGGTGTCGAGGTTCCGTGCGCGTTGACATATTGAACCTCGTCGGGACGGATACCCGCGTCTTCCAGACACATTGACATCGCGCGTGCCGGCTGTTCGCCTGACGGGTCGGGTGCTGTCATGTGGAACGCGTCGCATGTCGCACCGTATCCGACAATCTCAGCGAGTATAGTCGCGCCTCGTTTTTTCGCATGGTCGAGAGATTCAAGTAATAAGACGCCGGCGCCTTCTCCCATGACAAACCCATCTCGGCGCTTGTCAAAGGGAATTGATGCGACGGCTGGGTCGTCTGATTTGGAGAGTGCGCGCATGGACGAGAATCCGCCGAGCGCCATCGGCGTCATCGTCGCCTCGGCACCGCCGGTCAGCGCGAGATCAAGGTAGCCATCGCGGATTTTATGGAATGTTTCCCCGATCGCGTTTGTTCCGGCCGCACACGCGGTGACGACACAACTGCAGATTCCTTTAAATCCAGATTCCATCGCGACTGTACTGGCCGTTGTGTTCGCGATCGTCAAAGGAATAAAGAAAGGGGAGACACGGTTATACCCTTTGTCGAGCGCGTTCTCGACTTCCTTTTCAATGGTGGACAGCCCGCCGATACCTGACGCGATGATGACCCCCGCTCTGTTCGGATCAAAATCACCGGGTAAAAGATTTGCGTTTTTCAGAGTTTCGCGCGCGGCGATGACGCCGTACTGCATGACGGGATCCATCCGGCGGATCGATTTCGAATCAAAGTAATCAGTCGGCCGATAGTCTTTGAGCTCGGCGGCGACTTTGATATCAATTTCGTCGCGTTGGACTCTCGTCAAGTAGCCGATCCCCAGCTTCCCATCGCGAATGTTTTGTCTGTTTGTCTCGGCATCCATGCCGAGCGGCGTCACAAGCCCGATGCCTGTGATGACGACACGTCTTTTATCCATGAATTCCTCCTGAGATTTCGTATCTTTCAAGTTTTCTTTTTCAAGCTCGAACTCGTCATCAAATTTCTTTGAAGAGTTGTCCACTCGATTTTGTTGTCTCATGCGTTCGTCGACGATGACATCGCTGTTTAAGAGCGATGCATGCCGCCGTCTACAGAAAT
>CAZBOM010000134.1:0-4370 GCA_964493375.1 uncultured Mageeibacillus sp.
GACAGCCTTTCGATCGGCGCCGGGGTATGAGAATGAGACATTTTTGAAGACGAGCGAATGGTCGCGTATTTCGTTTGTCGTTGTTCCCGCAGACATCTCGGGGTAATCGAGCAGTGCGTCAAACCGATCAATCGCTTGACCGGCAATCATCTTATTTTGATTCATGTACATCGATTTCATGACCAACACACCGAAAACAGGTGACAACATGAGGTAGAAAATGAAGTTTGTTATGACGAGCCCTAAGTTGTCGGTGTTACCGATTAGCAAGATCGCGGCGGGTATCAGCAAAAATGCCGACGCCTGCATGACAACACTGAAAACTGCCATCGGTTGGCGCCAAGCCATTGTGTATGCGTAGACCATGTCTTTATAGCGAATGATACTGCCGTAAAACCGTTTAAAAGAGAAGACACTCTGTCCGAATGTTTTAACGACGGGAATACCTCGGACGTATTCGACCGATTCGGAACTCATCTCTTCAAGTGCGTCGAAGTACTTTTTTTGAAATTCATTCCCCTTCGTCGTCATCATCGTCGTCACAAAAAATCCTGCAAGAATGGGGACGAGCATCGCGAGTCCTAGGCGCCAATCGACGATGAAAACGAGGATGAGGACGAGTAAGGGGGAGAGTACGGTTCCTGCCAAATCGGGCAATTGGTGCGCGAGAAAGGTGTGAGTCGTTCCCGCTCCATCGTTAACGATTTTTCGCATTTTACCTGATGAATGTAGATCGAAAAAACCGAGAGGCATATTGATGATACGTTTCATCCCTGTTTTTTGCATGCCGACTTCCACTCGAAACGCTGCCAAGTGCGAGCATATCAACGCGGTGAAGTAGAGCAGAAGCGCCACGAATTCGGCGGCAAATACCCACCACACACCGGCCGATGCCGGACAGCAACAAGTTCCCTGTATGCGTGAGTAATTCTCGAACGATAAGCCATATTAAGAAAAATGGGACGACATGGAGCGCGGCGGATAGACCGGAGAGCACGAGCGATAATGTCAAAAGCCCTTTTCTCTTTCCCATAAATGGTGTAAACCGTGGAAAAAGAGGCGGTGATTTCTTTTTTTCTTTTTTCTTTTGTTTATCCTTTTTCATAGATAGATCCTTTGTCTTTGACGGCGATATGCCGCGATCAAAATTATGGGAAGTTAGTATATCCTAACTTAGAAAGAAAATAAAGAGCTTTGCGTGTCGAACGCTATACGGTTTCTCTTCTTACATTTTCCTCGCTAAGAAGATGGTGGGGCAAAGAATCCTGACCTCTGCGCCGTTCTCTTTCTTATATTTTTCTTGCAAACAGAAACATGAATCGGTAGACTTCAATTATTAGTGGGGTATTTTGCAAAGAACGACCCATAATCTGTGGAGTGGATGAATCATGAATATAGTCGTCGCAGGTGCGGGCAAGGTCGGAGAGGTCCTCTGTCGAGAACTTGTTTTTGAGAATCATGAGGTGACGCTGATCGAACTGCGCGAGAAGCGCTTGGATAGCATGATCGGGATGTATGATATTTCCGGCATTCTCGGGTCGGGAGCATTGGAAGCGAGCCAACGCGAGGCCGGTGTTCCACAATGCGATATTTTCATCGCTGTCATGCCGAATGATGAGACAAATCTGATCGCCGCGATTACGGCGAAAAAAATTGGTGCTCGCTATGTGATCGCGCGCGTTCGCAGTCCCGAGTATTCGAAACAGATGGCTTTCTTGCGTGAATCGCTCGGCATCTCGATTATGATCAATCCCGAGTTGGAGGCGGCGCGCGACGTGATGCGCGGGATGCGTTTCCCGGAGGCGCTTTCGGTCGAACACTTCGCGCATGGTCTCGTCAATATCGTCGAGTATGTATTGCCGGAGGATTCTGATTTGGCGGGGCTACAGCTTTGCGAAGTTGGAAGAAAACACGGCGATGTTCTCATCTGCATGATCATCCGCGATGAGGAAATCATTATCCCTCGCGGTTCAACGAAATTGGAAGTTGGCGATCGCCTTTATGTGACGGGACAAGACCCTGAGATTCTCCGCTTTACGTCGTGGGGAAACGGGAAAAATCAGCGTATTAAGTCTGCTCTCGTCATCGGTGGCGGACGCATTACGCGCTATCTATTACCTAAATTGGCTGAATTCGGCATCCGTTGCAAAGTGATTGAAGTCGACGAAGATATCGCGGAACAATTGGCCGCCGATTTTCCAAAAGTGGAAGTCATCAATAGCGACGGGACAAATCAAGCCATCCTCCATGAGGAAAACGTCGAAAATTACGATGCCGTGATCGCCGTTACCGGTGTTGATGAAGAAAACATTTTGATCAACATATACGCCGCGCATGTCGGTGTCAAAAAAACAGTCACCAAAGTCAACCGCACCGA
Source organism: uncultured Mageeibacillus sp. (assembly GCA_964493375.1). GTDB lineage: Bacteria > Bacillota > Clostridia > Saccharofermentanales > DTU023 > UBA4923. Next base: position 2,378 of record CAZBOM010000134.1, read on the forward strand.
TCTTTTGAATGTGCTGAAAAATGCCGGCTTAAAATCGATTCTGACGCCTTATCGGATTATCTCAAACCAGATTGTCCGACTCGTCCGCTCGATGGCCAACAGTGAGGGCTCGAACATTGAAGCTTTTTACAGTCTTGCCGATGGTCGGGCTGAGCTCTTGCAGTTTCGCGTCGCGGAGGGGAATCAGGTCAGTGACATTCCTCTGGCTGATCTCAATATGAAATCGGGGCTACTCGTCGCCTGCATTGTCCGCGGAGATGAAGTGATTTATCCTCGAGGCGACACAAGCATCCAACTTGGCGATGAGATTGTTATCGTTACGACACACCCGCGTTTTGACGATGTCAACGATATCTTGAACAATGGGCGTGGGACGCGATGAACCGTAAGGTCGTATCGTTTGTCGTCGGGCGGATTCTGATGGTGGCAGCCGCCCTCATGATTCCATCGCTCATCGTAGCGATTTGGTACGGTGAGGGGTGGACGGGGTCTTACCCGTTTATCGCGACCATTCTCGGCGCGTCTCTCATCGGTTGGGCGTTATCTTATCGACGCCCCGAGGATATGACTTATTACATGAAAGAAGGCTTTGTGATCGTCGCGATGACGTGGATCGCCTTGTCTTTCATCGGTGCGATGCCGTTTTTTATCAGTGGTTGGATTCCGAAACTTTACGATGCATTCTTTGAGACGGCGAGCGGGTTTTCAACGACCGGCGCGACAATTCTAACCGATATCGAAGCCTTGCCGCGATCATTGTTATTCTGGCGTTCATTTACACACGCGATCGGCGGCATGGGAATTCTCGTCTTCGCGCTCGCTGTCATGCCAAAGACAGAGTCAAAAGAAGTCTTTGTCATGCGCGCGGAAATGCCGGGACCGACATTTGGGAAGCTTCGGAGCAAGGTCAGGAGTACGGCTCGCATCCTATATCTCATTTATATGGGTATGACGCTGATACTCGTTGTGCTGTTGCTCGCGGGAGGAATGCCACTCTTCGACTCATTTATCCACGCCTTCGGCGCGGCCGGAACGGGAGGCTTTAGTTCCAAAGGCGCCTCGATTGCCGCTTACAACAGCGCTTATATTGAAATTGTGCTCGGATTTGCCATGTTGGCGTTCGGGACGAACTTTACTCTGTATTATTTAATTCTCAGCAGTCGAGCCAAGCAAGCCGCCAAGAGCGAAGAACTTCGCTGGTACATCGCGATTGTCGTGTTGGCTATTACCGCGATTAGCATCAATTTGCTTCATGTCTATGAAAGCGTCGGCAAAATGTTCCGAGACGTGTTCTTTACCGTGTCGTCCATTGTGACGACGACGGGGTATTCGACGGTTGACTTCACCCATTGGCCGTTGTTCTCGCGACTTATCTTGCTCTTGTTGATGTTTGTCGGCAGTATGGCGGGGTCGACAGGCGGCGGTATCAAGATCAGCCGCATCTCCCTCTACTGCAAAATGTTTATTCAAGAGATCAGGCGGAGCATCAACCCGAATCGCATTTTGCCGCTTCGCTTCGAAGGGAAGCAACTGTCAAAATCAATCCTCAGACAAGTCTCAAACTACCTGATTCTCTATGCCACGTTATTCACGGCATTCACGCTCATCGTCGCCATCGATGTCAATAACTTCGAATCGTCCTTCAGTGCCGTCGCCGCGACCTTCAACAACATCGGCCCCGGTCTCGGCTTGGTCGGTCCCGCTCACAATTACTCTTTCCTGACGCCGCTGTCGAAGGTCATTCTCTCTTTCGGCATGATCATGGGGCGCCTCGAAATTCTCCCCATCATCGTCTTGTTCTCGCCGAGCACGTGGAGAAAGGTCTAGGGGCTAATGGCTAAGAGTTCTTGTTTTCGGTTTTGAATTGGTCATCACTTCAAAAGTTACCGTTTATCCTATCGAAGCTCATCTTTGTGATACGATTAGTATCTAGCTTGTTAAAGGATAGTGTCCTATAAAGTGGTGTAAATTGCTTGGCACAAAAAGAGCCACC
>CAZBOM010000135.1:0-4245 GCA_964493375.1 uncultured Mageeibacillus sp.
GAACCGGAGAATAGAGGTTTTGCAGACCTCTGCCTTACCACTTGGCTATGGTGCCCTATAATGCGATGACCGGTCAGAAGTCTGCCGGTCATCCTTGTTGGAGCGGGATACGAGATTCGAACTCGCGACTTTCACCTTGGCAAGGTGACACTCTACCACTGAGTTAATCCCGCACAACCATTGTTGTTCAAGTCCACTATCGGACTAACAGCGCTTCGCTATCTTAGCAAAGACTAGACTATCTTGTCAAATCAAAATCGAGAGTGCGCGGACAACGTTAATTGAAAGAATAGCTCGGCAGTAATACAATAGATAAAGAAGCATTCAGTTAGGATGATGTGGTGACATATGAAGCATAATATTTTTAAAATTCTTGTCTTCATTTGCTTACTAAGCACCATCTTTTTAAGCGGTTGTCAAACGGCAACAAAGCTTGTTATAAGCACTGAACCCGCTGTGACTCCTTCTCCTGAAATTTCTTCGTCAACAACAAGCGAGTATAAAACGTGGACCAGTCCCACAACACAGCCTTCTTCTTCTGAAGCTGTTACCATGACGACCCAAACAAGTGCCTCGCTTCAGCCAAGTATTCCCCCAACTTCCACATCAATCGTGACGACCGTAAGCACCACTTGCCCAACATCTCGCAGGACAAAAACGACTCGAACTGCACCTAAGAATACCTCAATTCGAGCCACGAAACATGTTACCTCCACAACAACAAGTAAAATAACGACAACCATAGAGCAGACAGCTCGGCAGAGCACGACAACACATTCACAACATCCCAGCACCACAACTACCCTGAGTTCTATATCTGGGGAATATCTTTCTGAATATGAGAATCAAGTTCTTGTTATCGTGAATAACGCGCGCGAAGCAGAAGGCTTAAAGTCTCTTATCATGAATGAGTCTTTGAAAGATTCGGCCAGAATTCGAGCGAAAGAAATTGTGGAATTATTTAGCCATGATAGGCCTTGTGGATCGAAATGCTTTTCGGTATTCACATACCCGTATCGCGCGGCAGGAGAGAATATCGCGAAAGGGCAGAGAAGCCCAGATGCGGTGTTTCAGGCCTGGGCCGACTCACCCGGCCATAAGAAAAATATGTTTGCTGACTACTTCAGTCAAATGGGAGTTGCGTGTTTTAAGTGCAATGGAAGACTCTATTGGGTGCAATTGTTCACCAATTGAATTCTTTATAACTTGGTTGTTTGAAAAGAATCGATGACTAAGGGAGCAACTGCTCGAAAGGTTTGTAATTCTCGCCATCGGGTCCCATTAAAACAGCTTCTCGATACGAATTGGCTGGCAATCCCTCGACCCACTTATATTGACTCAAAGTATTTAACTCATCTTTCCCGGGCTCTTTAATATTCGCTTTCAATTCATCGTAGTGCCCGAATTTTCGCTCGAGCATTTTCGTTTGCAAATCATATTCATACCAATAGGATCGAACGAATCCCAATGTTGTGAAACCCGGGAAACTCTGATCCGAATACGCGTTGAACCACGATATAAAAAGGAGCTTCTTTCCATCTTTCGTGATATTGATTCTGCGAATACAATCTCCCTGCGTGCCTGTGGGGAAATTAGGATCCGTGATTTGAATCGCATGAACCATCGTTTTCTTTTCTAGATCGAATCCGAAGAAACCTTTATAGTCGGCAAAGTAGAGCGTCGAACCTATTTTTCTTTCAGGGGCCGCAAATGAAAAATGATTCGGTATGGCAATTAAATCTGGCTTTATCTGGAGAGCATTGACATTTCTAAAATAAACTTGAACGGAAGCTTCTTTTTTCTGTTCAGGAGAGAACTTCGTTTGAGATAAAGAATTGTCTCTCTCGAGCGTGTAATTGTTAGGGAATAACGTCGAGATAAGATCTTGCTCCATCAGTACCAATCTGTCACCGTCAATCTTGAAAGTGAGCGATCCGTCATCGCCGTTTGACGTCATGATTATGTTGTCACCCTCTCGTTTATAGGTACCATACAGCATGTAAGAAAGACACGATGATATCTGACGATCAATCATGTACTCCCCGTCATCCGTGAAGAAAAACTCTATTTTGTCACCAGATGTGAAGGCATTCTCGCCGTACCAATAACCTGGGCGAAAACCGGAAGGTTGGTTCGGCTCTGTTTGCATGTGGCTTGGATCCGTTCCCTTCTCCGATGGCTCAGTTGACTTCGGCTCTGAGCTTGAAGCATTTGGCTTAGTGCTATTGTTCCCGGAAAGTGTCGTACTCGCATCAGGATCCGTCTTCGTGCTTTCAGGCGTTTGGGATATACAGGACACGGCAATCAACGACATACTCATGATGAGCGCAAGTCCAATGGCGATGGTTCTGCCGCGCTTATGAAGTGGGCTACAAATGATTTTGTGAATTCTAGTCTTTAGCATTTTCGCACCTCCGGAAAATCTGCTGGTAAAATTGTCCGGTCTCGCGCTGTCCAGCTGAGCGATGTCGAGAATGGCTTGACAATAGGCCACTTTTTCCTGTTCATTTGATTTTGAGATCAAGGCTTCATCACAGGCATATTCGATGTCCTGATTGAGTAAATCGCCCATACACCAAACGAGTGGATTGAACCAGTGAATGGAACGAGCGACAAGATATAGGCTCTTCCACCACAAATCTTTTCGCTTGATGTGCATAACTTCATGTCGGAGCGCGAAATGCAATTTCTGGCTTTCCTCTTTGTTTTCGCCTGCACCCTTTTGAGCGATCAAGCTTTGCGGAACAATCAGGAACGGTCTCCACAACCCGACGACTAGCGGACTGATATGCTTTTTGGTGATGAAGACGGGCATTTGAGGAGGCACAAGTCGGAGAATCTCGTCATCTTCCAATCGCACGATATCTTCTTTGATTTTTTTCATGAATCGAATCCGAGTGATGACAAGATATAGACTCGAAGCCAATGTGCCGGCGAGCCATACAGCAAACAACCATTGCTCCCATGTGTGCTGTTTTAAGAAGGAAACAAACTTGCCGAACAAATCGGTCGAAGTGGCGGCTGATTCCGAGCCCACCATGGCACCTTGCGTCTCAGCATTCGTTTGATCTACCGCCGGCTTTTTGGTCTCCGTCTGAACGGTAGGTTTGTTTATCTGGCCTGCAGGAATGATAGTGGGCTTCGGTCGCTCCACTGGCGCTTCTAGAACAATCCTTTCCGGAACACGAAGCGTCACAAGAGCATTACTACCCACCAGATTAAACGGAATCAAGAGCCTTAACAAGACGACACCCCAGAGGAACATGATCATGCTGCTCCTGTACTTTTCTCTTGTGACCTTTCGCAGAATCATAACGATCACAATAAGAAGCGCGCCTATCAGGGATGCCAATAGAAAATCAAACATCTTTTTCCTCCACTAATGTATCAAGGAAGCGGCGCAGATCGAGAAGTTCTTCCTGAGAAATAGTCTCATTTTCATAGAGCCGTGCGATGAAATGCTTCACCGACCCGTCATACAAACGGTCGAGAAGTTTCGTACTTTTGTGGTCAATATAGTTCTCAGAGACTAAAGGAGTGTAGAGATTTCTTCGACCATCTTTTTCAATAGCAAGATAGCCTTTGTTAACGATTCTGGTAAGAAAGTTGCGAATGGTACTCTCCGTCCAGTTTTGGTCCTTGACGGCTTCCGCGATTTCATCGAATGAAATCGCCTCCCCGTGCCGCCAGATGACAAGCATGATATCGAGTTCACTGTCCGAGAGTTTTTTCATAGCACTTCTCCTTACTACAGATGTAGTAATTGCATGATACTCCTACACTTGTAGCAAGTCAAGTGCAATCCATCCCCGAGTTAAAACAACTTCTTGAACAAGCGATCGATTATGTTAAGTAAGGTCGATCACCTCTCCTTGAATAAAAAAGACAGAACACTCTCGTGTCCTGCCGCTTAAATCAAATCAATGAGTCGTATTCAATTGGTGGGATTTGCCGGACTTGAACCGACGACCCCCTGCGTGTGAAGCAGGTGCTCTCCCTTGTTTATACGCTGTACAACTAACGGATAGTTTTTTCCATGCAAAAAATGAACAGCTAATGCATGGGGGTTTTAGAACTCCCCATGCACTGGCAATATGCAGAGCGCGTAAAATCATCGATTTGAGTTTTACGGTTCAAGTTCGATTAGTCCTTCTACCAAAAGATCCGGCTTGTGTACGATGCTCCCGTCAGAGGCGAACGTGTACATATCTCCCACAAGCTCACAGTACGTCTCAATGCCCTTTG
>CAZBOM010000136.1:0-4212 GCA_964493375.1 uncultured Mageeibacillus sp.
AACTCCTCGATGTTGTGCTGCCGCTCGGGGATCTTTTTGAAGATGTCGGGGTCCTTCACCGACAAGTACATGACACCCGATACTTCGAAGTGGACGATCGAACCGATGTTCCACACGACGAACGGCAAGCTGTATTTATCGATCAACGCTTGAATACCGGCCGTCAAACGATCACCGTATTCACCGGCTTTTCGCGCGGCGTCCTGCTCGATAATTTCTTTGATGGCAAAATATCCGGCCGCACAGCTCAAAGGATTCGCTGTCAATGTTCCACCGACATACGCTCTTTTACGCCCGGCTTTGACACCGGCGGCCATAGAGCTCATGATGTCTTCTTTACCTCCGACACCTCCGGCCATCGGGAAACCACCCGATACGATTTTGCCGAAGACGGTGAGATCGGGAATGACATTGAAATATCCGGCGGCGCCTCCGGGGCCTGCGCGGAAGGCTGTGACGACTTCGTCAAAGATGAGAAGCGCGTTGAATTCATCGCACAATTCTCTGACTTGGGCGCAGTACTCATACGGCGCCATGCGCGTGCCGCTTTCAGGGCCGAACGGCTCGATGATGACGGCGGCTGTTCCACCTTCTTTTTCATTCGCCTCGAGCACTTGGCGAAGCGAATTGATATCTCCGGGATAGCATTCTCTCGTGTGAGCCGACGCTTCCGCCGGGATGCCATGCGCTTCAAACAATTTCGTGTACGGGATGTGCAGGCTGTAGACGAGTTGATCGCTCCACCCATGATACGCACCGCCGGCTTTGACGATAATCTGCTTATTCGTGTAGACACGAGCGAGGCGAATCGCCGCCATATCGGCTTCTGTACCACTTGCGAAACAGCGATACTGCTCCACCCACGGCATGTGTTGATTGATGAGTTTCGCAAGCTTGAGCTCATACTCGTGGAAGAGCCCCGTCACCGGTCCGTGCTCGCGGACGACTTCCAGCACTTTATCGGTCACCGGTTTGTAGTTGCTTCCGAGAAGGATGGGACCGCCGGCTTGCAGATAATCGATGTAACGATTGCCATCGACATCGTATAGATACGCCCCCTCCGCGCGATCGACGGCTAACGGAAACGGGTAGTTGAAGGCCAAATTATGTTGTACACCGCCGGGGATGAACTGGCGCGCTTCTTTATTCAGCTCTTTTGATCCTTTGCACTTCTCGTCGAAGTACTGTTGGTATCTTGCCATCGCCTCCGGCTTGATGTCATAAAGTCTGTCATTGACGAGAGCGTCCATTTTCTTTTGAATCTGCTCAACGTCGGGCCATTTCGAAACACTGTAACGTGTATCTGTCATCTTTCATTACCTCTAACTTTCTATAATGATCTACTTTTTATGTTGTCCTAGTTTTCTTTCTTTGGTGAGGAACATGAGTACAAGGCTGATCACGCTCACGGCGATCATGCCGATCATGGTCCATTGGTGGTTACTTCCGAAGAGCGATGATACGCCTAACAGAACAACGCCGCCGACATTGCCGGCGAACATCAGGAGTCCTTCACTCGTTCCCTCGGATGTTGGATACGCTGTCTCCGCCGCGAAGGTGAGAACAACCGGCGCACTGCCGACGGTAAAGAATCCGTACAAGACAGCTGCGATGATCATGCCTGTGTAATTGCCAAGCACCATGAACAACGCGAAGGCGACTAATCCGACAATGTTGGCGATTATCATGTAAGGGCGACGACGGTGAAGTTTATCTTTGTCGGAGAACATGGAGATGATGAAGCTTCCGATGATTCCTAACACAAGAACAATGACGCCGATCATACCGGCTTGTGTCGCATCGACGGCTCCCGAGGTCATGGAATTCATGATCGGTTCGATCAGCGTAAAGAATGTATTAAAGACACCGAGCAGACAGAAGAAGATAATAACGGTCAACAGGAAATCCTTCTTCTTGAATGCCGTCTTGAAGCCTTCTATAAAATCGACACGCCCCGCATCTTCTTCGGCGCATGGCGGTGTCGGTGGTTTTTCTTTCACGAAGACGAGGAATAGTAGCGCGATCACAGCGCTGGCGATACCATACGCCATGAGTATTCCCTTGATCGTCATACCGGCTTCAAGCAGGATCGGTGTGATGATGAGTCCGCCGGCGATCCCGACGTAGTTGGCTAAGACGCCGACACCGTTCGCTGTCGCGCGTTCATTCTCAGGGAACCATTTGCCGGCGACGAGCCCCGGCGCGTTCAAGATAAATGGCTGAGCGATCGCGAAACCAATCGTCGCGACGAGTACCAATGTGTAGTTATCGCCCAAGAAACCGCGGGCGAGACCGCACACACCGGTCAAAAGCGCGCCGAAACCGACCGATTTTTTGAAGCCCCATTTCTCAAAGGCAGCAAGTGATGGAATCGAAAGAACGATCATACCGACCATAAAGATAATGGACAGCAAACTGATGGCGTTCTCCCCTTTCGCCGCGTCCGTATAACCGTAGTACTTCCATGCCTCCGTTGTAATGGAGAAAAAGGTCGCCCACATGACTTGGATCATCGCGGTGATCAACAAGTACAGGACGAGGACAACCCACCGATACGGATAAACCTTAATGTCAGGTTTATGTTGTTCTAAGCTGTTCATAGTTCACATCTCCTTAAGAACTCTTTTTGTTCTTGATGTTTTTTAGCACTCATTCAATGTGGCGAATGATTTTTTGTTATCGGTGTATAGATTTTTGAAAACAGGGAAAATCTTGTCGTAAACGGCTGTGTTCTCCGGATTCGGTTTATAGGACGCCTCAACCTTGATGATGTCCTTGATCTCTTTAATATCGTCGATGAGTCCGAAGCTGACGGCCATAAGCCCCGCCGCTCCCATTGCGCCGACATGGCGCGGACTCTCGATCGTCTCGACTTCGCGCCCGATCACATCGGCGAGCACTTGGCAAATAAATGGTGAGATCGCGCTACCACCAGTGAATCGAACAACCTTCGAAGTCTCGAATGTCTTCTCTGTCGCTTCGAGCATCCAGCGCATATGCATGCAGACACCCTCTATGACAGATTTCACAAGATCGGTACCTCTCGTGGTCAGACCGAGATTGAAGAACACGCCTTTTGCCGCGTGGTCTTCGAAGGGACAACGATTGCCGTGCATCCAAGGGGAAAAGATTACGCCATTACTTCCTGCCGGCGTGTCTTTCGCGTACTCAATCAATCCGTCGTAATCCATCTCCGGTAAATCGATTCGATCTTTGACCCACTCCATGCATTTGCCGGATGTCTCTAGCTCGGCGATGTAGCAGTATGTCGTCGGATCAGCTCCCGGTAGCGCGCCGATGATATTGCCTAGATCGAGATGAAGTCGATCAACGGTTGTACAGACCCACCCCGATGTTCCTGAATAGAAATTGACGTCTCCGACTTGCAGGCATCCGGCGCCGACTTGACAACAGCTTACGTCGCTCCCGCCTGAGAACACGGGAATTCCCGGTTCGAGCCCAAGCTCCTCGGCGGCCTTTGGAAGTAAATCGCCGACTTTGTCGGTCGAATCGCATAGCTCCGGCAGATGCTTCATATCGATGTCGAACATTTTGCAGAGCTCTTTGCTCCAGACGCCTTTCTTAACATCGTAGAGGAATGTGGCACTCGCGACATCGCGGCTTACTTTCATATGTCCCGTCGCGCGGCATGTCAAATATTCTTTGGCGTCAAGCCACTTGTATGTCTTGGCGAAAATCTCAGGCTCGTTATCTTTGACCCAATGGTATTTCCAGAGGGGATCTTTCGTGCTGGCCGAGACGGCGCCTGTGATTTTTAAGAAACGAAATACTTTATAGATGTTTAGGCCTTCGACTTGCAGCCCTTTTTTCATGTAACGGGCAAACTGCTTGTCGGCTCTCGTGTCCATACAACTCATGGATCGACGAAGCGGTGCACCATCCTTGTCGACCATCACGAGTGTCTGCATCTGAGAACAAAACGAAATCCCTTTGATCTCTTCCTTTGGAACCCCCAGTTCGGCGAGCAAACGCTTGGTGCTCTTTCCCATGGCGTCCCACCACTCCGTCGGATCCTGCTCCACGCCTCCATTCTCCATGAAGTGCAGATCGTAATCCTCGACTTCTCCACCTAACAGCCGGACGCTCTCGCCATCCGATATGTGGAATAAACACGTTTTCAGTCTTGTTGTGCCGATGTTGAATATGGCAATCTAGAAATGCACCAGCGTCGCCATTAAGAAATGCACCACG
>CAZBOM010000137.1:0-4208 GCA_964493375.1 uncultured Mageeibacillus sp.
AGGGTTTTGAATGATTGAGGAGAGGGAAGGTGTTGGTATTAGCGTGTTAGCTCCTGTTATTAAACGTCACTTTACAAAGGAATTGGAAGAGAAGAAATGCACGGTTTTTGATCTTTTCGAGTGGAAAAAATGTGACGTCTTGCTGAAGGATCATAAATCGGGGAGAGTCCTTACTGACATGAAGGATCTCGAATTTCCCTCCCATTATTCTCAGACAGCGTGCGACATTATCGCATCGAAATATTTTCGAAAAGCCGGCGTCCCGGGCGAGCCGGGACACGAGACTTCCATGCGCCAAATTGCGGACCGCATGGTTTCTTATTGGGTAAAAGCGCTCGTCGATGAGAACATGATCAGCGACGAAGAAGCCGTCATTCTCTATGATGAGGTCGTCTATGCTATCTTGGCGCAGATGTTCGCGCCCAATTCACCGCAGTGGTTTAATACGGGACTCAAACTCAAATACGGCATCCCCGGCGGCATGAACGAACTTTTCTACTACGACGAAGAAAAAGGCGAAGTCGTCATGTCGAAGGACGACTACACGCGCACCCAAGCGTCCGCTTGCTTTATTTTGTCGATCGAAGACAAACTCCTCGGACCTCATTCGATTTCGGAAGCATTCGTTTCGGAGACGAAATTGTTCAAAGGCGGTTCCGGCACGGGTACAAACTTCTCGAATATCCGCGCGGAAGGTGAGTCACTGTCCGGCGGCGGGCACTCTTCAGGTCTCATGAGCTTCCTGAAGGGGCTCGACCGCAACGCCGGTGCGATCAAGTCCGGCGGCACGACACGCCGCGCCGCGAAGATGGTCTGCCTCGACATCGATCATCCCGAAATCGAGCGCTTCATTACGTGGAAAGCGCGCGAAGAGGACAAGGTCATCGCGCTCGCGAAAATGGGCTATGACGGAGACATCGACGGCGAAGCGTACCAAACAGTTTCCGGTCAGAACTCAAACAACTCCGTCCGTTTCAACGATGAATTTATGCGCAAAGTCGCCGATCTCGACCGCCATCCCAACGCGAAAATTCGTCTCAAGGGTCGCCGCGACTCAAATATGGACAAAGATGTCCACGTCAGCCACCTGTGGGATATTTTCAATAAATCGGCTTGGCGATGCGCCGATCCGGCTCCTCAGTTCGATGACACATTCAACGCGTGGCATACCTGCCCGGCCGGTGAAGACGGCGATTATGGTGCGAAACACAACCGCATCAATTCGACCAACCCGTGTGGTGAATACGCGTTCCTCGACGACACGAGCTGCAACTTGGCGTCGATCAACGTGCTCCGTTTTTATGATTCGAAGACGAGTGAGTTCGATATCGCCGGCTATACACATCTCGTGTCCATCGCCCAGCTCGTTCTCGAAGCGTCGATCTTCGGCGGTCAATTTCCGACCGAGGCGATCGCACGCAAGACATGGGGTTTCCGCGCGACGGGCCTCGGACTCGCAAACCTCGCGTCTGTCTTCATGAGCGCCGGCATCCCCTACGATTCCGATGAAGCGAGAGCACTCGGCGGCGCGCTATCGGGTGTTTTGACAGGTCAGAGCTACGCTGTCTCCGCGCTTATGGCGAAGCAAACCTCACCTTTTGCCCATTACGAAAAGAACAAACCTTACATGCTCCGCGTTATCCGCAACCACAGTCGCGCGGCCGGTGTTCGCACCGACGATCCGGAGGAGATCTACTACAGTCTCCCCGCCGTTGACCACGCACTCCTTCGCTCATCGGGGTTCGGGAATCTGGCTGATGCGCTGAACGAATGTTGGACCAATGCCGAAGCGTGGGGAGAAGCTTACGGATACCGCAATGCGCAAGTCTCCGTGATGGCCCCGACGGGAACCATCTCATTCGCGATGGACTGTGCCGCGACAAGTATTGAACCGTTCTTCTCGCACGTCGTTTACAAGAAGCTTTCCGGTGGCGGCTACATGACGCTCGCGAATCCCGTGATCGGCGACGGTCTGAAAAAGCTCGGTTATACCGACAGCGAAGTTAAGGATATACTCGATTACATCATGCGCGAAGACGGCAGTGGCATGATTTATGACGGAAAGATTGAGGGTGCGCCACACCTGCGTGAGGAACACCTCGCCGTCTTCGACACCGCGAACCAATGCGGGTCGGGCGAGCGTTTTATCCATTATCTCGGCCACGTCCGGATGGTCGCCGCGATCACACCCTTGATCTCGGGCGCAATTTCTAAGACCGTCAACCTTCCCAACGAGGCGACCGTTCAGGACTTTGCCGATGTCGTTCTCATCTCATGGATGGAAGGTGTCAAAGGCATCACACTCTACCGCGACGGTTCCAAATACGCACAACCGCTCAACCTTCGCCTTACAGGCGTCGAGAACCAAGATGTTCCGCTCGAAGATCTCAACTACAACGATTTGCTCCACTACGCCGAGAAAGCAAAAGCCGATCTCGAAGATTGCAATGAGAAGCTCGAACGCGGTGATCTTGTCCACCCGCGTGTCAAACCCTTCGGTATCCGTAGCGGCGTCACGCACCCGGCGCAGATTGAAGACGTCAAAGTTTACATCACCGTCAACCGTGACGAAGATGACGAGATCATGGAACTCTTCATGACAACCGACCGCGAAGGAACCTTGATCACAGGGTTGCTGAACTCGCTCTCGAAAACCATCTCCGTCATGCTCCAATACGGCATCAAGACGCACGCCATTTCAAAAATGCTCCGCGGGCAGAAGTTTGAACCCTACGGTTTCGTTCAACGTCACCCGTACATCAAGTACTGTACATCCGTATCCGACTTGATCAGCAAAGTCTTAGACATCGAAGCCGGTGATTATTCGCGCGTCCAAGTCAAACCCGAACGCGATGACGAGATGCGAGTCGAGGAACAAGATATCCAGCGGACGCAAATCAGCATGGACGAGTTCATCCACGAAAAAGCCATCGAAGCGAGCAAAAACGGCGAACGCCTTTATGACGGCTCCGTCTGCACCAACTGCTCCGGTACCCGCCTCGTCCGCAACGGCACCTGCAAAGTTTGCCTCGACTGCGGCGAAACGACGGGTTGTTCGTAAGTCTCAACGCCTTCGATTAGTCCAAGACGAAAACTAGTCGAAGGCGCAAAATAATTGGTTGAAAACCGTGTTGTCGAAAAATCAGTTTGTGGCAACGCCTATTGCCACAAGTTGCAATACTGTCCTGATTCTTGCGATTCGTGGTCAATAAAACAGTCTGTGGCAATACCCCCTGCCACAAGTTGCAATTCTGTCCAAGCCCGAGAGATCCTGTGTTATAAACTCTATTGGCTCGATCCTTCTAATGTTATTCATAATTAATTCTTTTTTTATTGAGGCAACCTTAGTCAGGGTGAAGTTTTCTTTTCAATTAAAATGAATAGTAGCCTAGACAAGAATATGTAGAGATTCGGCTTTTTCTCTATCATCTATTTATTTGGAACTCGCGTTATTTTTCTTTGCTGTCTAAATCATCTATTTAACTTATCTGAACTAATATTCATCTTGATGTGTATTTTTCGTCTAAAGCGCAACATTCGGAGTGATTTACGTTATAATTACTAATTGAAGACGCTATTGTGAAGGTGAAGAGATTTGTTTTTCGATGCTTTCGAAGTTTAAGTTAGAACTATTCACAATCGAGACTGTGTAGGTGGTGTTATATCAGTTCTGATGTTACACCACGTGAAAGTGAGGTCGACATGAAAAAATGTCTAAATTGCGGTACTGAGGCGAGAGATGAAGCTAAATTCTGCACCTCGTGCGGAACTCCTTTTGCCGTTGAAGCTGTTGAATCAGCGGTCGCTGAGACTCAAGATGTAGTCGAAGCGCAAGTAGAAAAAATATCAAGCTATGGCGATGATATTGCAACACAGGCAGAGGTTATCTCTGAACAAGTTGACGGGGTGGCCGAACAAGCTGAGAGTGCTGTTGAGCACGTAGAGGCGGAAGCGGTTCATCAAGCACAGGAATTTGTCGCAGATGTCGTACCAGAAGCTCCAGCGTATGAACCTGCAGCGCCGGTCGTACCTGTAGCTCCAGCATATGAGCCTGCGGCGCCGGTCGTGCCAGAAGCTCCAGCATATGAGCCAACAGCGCCTGCCCCGCCGGCGGTTGGTTTTGCCGCCGCACAAGTTCAGGGTATGAAAGAAAGACTGGCTGCGGATCAGACTCAATCAATGTATGAATATGCCGCCCCACCGGCACA
>CAZBOM010000138.1:0-4164 GCA_964493375.1 uncultured Mageeibacillus sp.
TGTTATCGTCGTCATTATGTTCGCCGTTATTTTTGTCATCATCGCCATCATCGTCATCATCATCGTCATCGTCGTCGTCGTTCGTTTTGCCGGGTTCTGATACGCCAGGTTCAGTCGTTCTCTCCGGAGCAGGATCGGTCACTACCGGTGGTAACAGGGGTGTAGAAGGGTGAGTTGCAGGCTCATCATCCATGAACAAATTGATGGTAAAAGTCCCCACATGTTTAATCTGAGAAGGTAAATTATTCTCGAGATCATCCCAAACGATTTGTGTAGCATCTTTATCGCCATAGCCCAGCTTTATTGTGATCGTCCCATTTTCCTTGAGATATCCATGTCGTTCACATAATTCAATCAATTCACGCGCGACAGTCGTGGGGCTTTTCTTTCTCCCCGAGTAGTCCTTTAGGATTAAATCTGCTTCTCGATTCTCTGATTTGATTCCAGTGACCTTATTGAATCGATTCCACTCAATTCTGAATCCCGGATTAATATTCATTCGCATCGCTGCAATGGGGCGCTCAAAAATCTGAAAGTAGGCGAACAAAGCAATGATGAAACAAGCTGCGGCTACAGATAGGCGTTGTAGCCACGCTTTGCGAGAAGCTGTCTTTTTCGAGAAATCTATATAAAAGGTCACATCTTGAATCGTTTCCCCGACAGAATAGCCCTTGTTTACAACTTGTAAAAAGCGCCCTCCTTCATCGAGAACAACGGCGTATTTCACATGAGTTTCTAATACTAAATATTTCATACTACCTCTAGCGCAAAAGCATTTCTTTCAGATGGTCACGCATCAACGCATAGCCATTGCTAAAGATGAGAAAGATCCCAATCAGATACTTGCGATGGCGTTCAAGTGTTTTGCGTGATACATGGGCGCCACTCGCAATCTCTTTTAAAGGCAGTTTCCCTGTTTCTACAACAACATTTAGCAAGGAGCGATTTGCAATGGTATAGGCGATGGCTTTCTTGCAAATTTCGAGACTGCGTTGCTGTTTTGGTGTTTGAACCGTAAGGTCTTCAAGCGTGATATCAAAGTCATGAAGTTGTTTCTTGAATTCTATGATTTCTGAAACTCTTGCTTGAAGGTCTTCGTTTTCAAGAGGATCTTTATCTTTTGCCGCTATCGTGTCTGATAAAGTAAGATCGTCATCAAATTCGACATCGAGCGAAATAACTTTTTTATGTCGTTCTTCCTTTCTAATATGGTCGGTTAGTCTATTTCTGATGACTAGCGATGCGTAGGAAATAAACGCGCCTCGATCTCGACGATAGTTATTCATCGCATCGTGAAAAGCAATCATCGAAATACTCAGTTCATCATCTTGTTCCGTACACGCTCTGCCTAGGAAACGAGTCGTCTCAGCTTTGATGAAGGGGAGATATTGCTCGATGAAATCGTCAGTGAGATCGGGGTCTTGCCTCGCAGTGTAGACTTGCTCAGCGATATCCATTTCCCTGCGCATGGGTATCCTCCTGCTTCTACTATAGGATACGGGAGAGGTATTTCAAAAGTGAGGTAGGTGGCGGACAATGGAAATCTCGACAACATCGTTGTCACTGCCTGCACCGGGGAACATGGTCTTAAAAACGTTTCAATGACACATCACAGCTTACGGGAACACGCATTTATCGCGATTCGAACTCATCGTTATAATCTGTTGCAATGATCGATTTATCTTTATCGAGATAGTAAAGCATGATATCGTTTTGCAACAAAATATTATCGTCGAAAGTATGCATCGCATAATCTGCGAAATAGACGTTGTCAGTGACAATTCCGTCCGGCCAAGCACGGAGGATCCTCTTAATACCTCTTTGCGTATTGATTGTCCACGTGTAAATCAGTTTATTGGCGTCGTGCACCGATTCAACTAAAGATCGATTGACGCCGGTCGCTTCAAGACTATAAGCATCAATGTAGGGGATCTCGATATCGCCGCCGAGTAGGATGGCGCTGATTAAAACCGTTCTGATATCAGGGGCTTTTTCCTTAGCGAGACGTAAGACTTGGCGGTCCATCGAGGCGATGATAGATCGTTTTTCCACTTGTTTTTCTCTCACGATCTTGATGACTTGATCGATAAGCGGTTCCATCAAAGCTTTTTCTGCCTTCAGCTCAATCATAAGCTCCAGATCTTCGGAAGCATCAATAAATTCTTGCAACGTCACCAGTGGTATGTCTTGCCATTTCCCGTCGGTTCCACGCGTCGGCAAAGCCTTAATCTCTGACAATGTCAACTCGGACACTCTCTTCTGATTTCCCGTTAATCTTTTCAGCGTTCCGTCATGATGAAGCACGACAGCATGGTCACGCGTCAGCTGGACATCAATTTCAACCATCGCGGCACGCTTGCTTTCGATCGTTGTTTTGAGCCCCTCGAGCGAGTTTTCAGGTGCCAGTGTGCCACCTGCTCGATGGGCGATAAGAATAGGTCTTTCAATCCTGTTGTTTTGCGCGTGATCCGGATTCTGATAAATGTAGTAGAGTTCGATCAGAACAACGAGCAATATAAATGCGACAATGCGCAAGCCAAATCGTAAGGCTCGATGTTTCGTGACGCGTTTTCGTTTAGGGATTTCCGGCATCGGCATCTTTCTCAAGACGGCATATGTCGCGACTAGAACCGTCGTCTGAAGAATATTTGTCACCATGGGTAGGTATATCGAAGCGCGCCAATTAGCTTGATAAAGCGCATCTGAAAACCGATATGGTTATTGCGATTGAAGAGATAGGTGACACCGAGAATCAAAAAATACAGGAAAGATATCAAGAAGGGGATGACAATGAGTATAAAAACTAGAAGTAAGAGATATTTGAACCAGTGTCGTCGAATCATTTGGTGACTGTTGCGAACTGCTTCGAAGAAACTTTTCTTTTCTAAGAAAATGCCGGCACCTACAAAAACCATCCATCCCCAAAACAGTGTCATGAGAATTCGAAGAACGATAAAAACAATATTGAGCGATCCCTTTTCTGCGATGCCGTCAATGACGAATTCGGGAAGGCGGAAATTCTCTGTTGTCACCGCGTACAAGTTGACGTAACTGAGAAGTAAAGGCAAGACAGTCAAGGGGATAATTAAGAATCGTTTCGGATGCCACAAACTCCCGAAAGTCTTTGTACAGTCTTTGAATAGTGAGAAAGTACGTATACGCTCTCCACGCAAACCGGCCGCGCAGATTCGGTAATTAGCGGTGATACCCCAGAAAAGAAAAAACAGCTCAATAATAAGAAGGATAAAGAGGAGTGCAAGTGATTTCGGCTCTTGAAAAATCTTTTTGACATTATCCTGAACGAGTATCTGAATACCCGATGTTTTATTGATGTACCCAATAAAAACGGAGCGGACAACACTTAGCAAGAGCATCGAATAGATAATTAGCAATTGAAAGACGAGAAAGGCGCTGAGATTGCCGCGGATTAGTCGGAATGTCAGGCGCGCCGTCGGGAACCAAGTCTTTTTTTCTTTGGTTGTGACATCATCGCCGTGTGGTTTGACATCAGCCTTCTCAAAAGAATCAACGGGTAACTCAACAGAGGAGATTTCTTCTCGTGTCTTGCGATTCACACTCGGGGCTTGATTGTCGTTTTGAACGGCAGACGTCATGGATTTAAATCAAGTCGCTTTCTTTGAGTATTTTTTCTTGTAGATCATGCGCATCAACAGTGACTCTATCAAGTGGATCGGTCTTTGATCATAATAATACGCCACGTGGGCCGCTCGCGCATTTTTTTCCAAGACGGCTCGCACATTTTTCGCGTCATGTTCATCACGTCCGAAGCAAAGCGCGATCTTTCGATCGCGATCGAAGAAGACATCGGCTTTCCTTCTTCGATTATTTACTTGAACTCCGCAGATTTGAGCGAAATCATCGAGGAAGGGTTTGAGTGTATTTGAAATGAGTGCCCGTACCTCGCTGTCTTCACTGACAACAAACGTCTCTTTGTTTCGGTTGAGCCATTCCTTGGTTTTACTTCCCTGATTTTTTAGCTCCTCCACCCATCTTAATTCATTGTCTGTACAGTCAAATGTTGCGGGTCTCTCACTTGGTTCTCGATCGACAATGGAGACGTAAAGCGACTTGGCTAGTACTTCGAGCGCTTCGGCTCGCTCTATACCGGATTTAGCGGAATCAGCTAGGATGAGAGCGCCGTGT
>CAZBOM010000139.1:0-4091 GCA_964493375.1 uncultured Mageeibacillus sp.
CACCGACAACGACATCCTCGACAACAACAACGACTACGACAGCTGAATCCACAACGACAACAACGACATCCACGACAACACCTACGACAGCTGAATCCACAACGACAACCACATCGACCACGGCGGAATCACCGACAACGACATCCTCGACAACAACAACGACTACGACAGCTGAATCCACAACAACAACGACAACGACATCCACGACAAAACCTACGACAGCTGAATCCACAACGACAACAACGACAACGACACCTACAACAACAGAAAAAGCAACACCTACGACGGCATCGACAACAACAGTCACGTCGGCGCCAACAACTACAACATCAAAAACGACGCCGATGCCTTCAACGACAAAGCCAGCAACGACAACGGCGTCCACAACGAATACGACGTCTGCACCGCATACGATATTAACGAATCTCAAAACAACGGCAACAACCGCAACATCGACAACGCAGACAAAAACGCTATCTAAACCACCATCGAAAGCATCAGAGTCAACGGCCCCTTCCGTGACATATACCGGCGGCATCTTTGAAGGAAAAGATCCTGAGAATAACCATGTTCGAATCGAGATACCGCCTGAAGCCTTTCCCGAACAACCGCAAGTCGTTGTTCAAGAGCGCACTTTGGAGAATCAAGCCTTTGATGTAAAAGCGTACGACATTTCTTTCCTGCTGAGAGGAGCCGCGATACAACCGAATGCTCCCGTCACTGTTTATCTGCCCCTTAACGGGCTCGACCCCAAAAAAGTGAAACTCTACCACGAAACACTGGATCAAGAAGTCAAATCATTTGTCATCGATCAAGGAAGAGTTCGATTTAATGCGGATCAGTTCTCTCTCTACATCCTTGCCGCACCTAAAACACAAAATACGGCCACAACAGCAACTGCGACAACCACAGCAAAGTCGCAAACTCCTGCGACAGGTGAGGTGTTATCTTCAACCGTTATATGGGCAGTCTTCACACTATCCACCGGAGCCCTACTCATTTCTGTCCAGCTATTGAAGAAGAGAAAGAGACCTCATCGAGAGAAATAATCGTTGAAAGTTATTCTTCACCTCACGGTAAAACTCATTCATTCTTTTTCGCCCCGTGCAAATCTAACTGTCGCGGGGCTTTTTTGTTATGTCTGCTCTGTGCAGACCATTAAGCGAAGTATCACTCATAAAATTATTTCAATAAAGACTAGGAGGACGTATGAATGCAAGACATGATTTTTTGTGATGAGTGCGGACAAAAGCTCCCGACTACGATCAACTTCTGTCCCTATTGCGGGAATAAGCTTCCCGATCGCAAGAAGGCGGCGGAGATACCGCCTGTGAACAACCTTCCTGCATCGCCCAAGCCATCTCCCGCACCGCAGACGAAACCTGTTCTGACATCGTTAGGTATATCAAGAAATGATCCTTACACCTATGAGTACTATCGAGCCAACAGCGCGGAAGAAGCCAAACGCTTCCTCGATCAGACTGAGGTCACAAAGCCACTCTACTATGTGGTCGTCGAGACACCGCAAGGAAACTGGGGGCGAGATAAAGACGGCATGTTTTTAGAGCAGTTGTGTGACTTTCAGCGAAATCTCTCGCTGGCACAGTGCGAGGCAAAAACTGACTTGACCCCTTTTCGGATCGCAGATCTCGCGATGTGCGCCAACCATGTCACAGACAATTTTTTACTCGGCATCACTTGCGGCGATTGTGACCATCATTGGATCGACGGCGTTGCTTACAAAACAAAAACGATCGTCCGCTGCCCTCACTGTGGAAAATACAATCTCGCCAACACAGACAACATCCACTGCTTATAGCTTGCGAGCACAGGAGAGTAGTAAGGATTCTAAATAATAGGAGAAAAGACTATGCAAGAAGTAGCAACACTCAAGGGACTCAAATGCCCTAATTGTCAATCAGATCAACTCATTGTCACCGGTACAAAAGGCGCGCTTGGTAAAGCAGCCGCTACGGGTTTGGCGTTCGGGGCCGTCGGCAACCTTGTCGCCGGCAAAAACGCGGCAGGAAATGTCGCCACCGAACCACTTCAATACAAATGTGGTAACTGTGGGACAAAGTTCCAATCCATGCCGCTTTCAGCGCCGCCACAAGAAATACTAAGCTCTCCCTGTCACGTGACATTTATCAGAGAGAGCAGCTTTGTCGGCGCGGCCGTTCCGCAAATTGTGTATCTCAACGGCGTGAAAATAGGTCCAGTAAAGAATGGAAAATCCCTGGCATTCACCACCTCCAACCGTTACAATGTCCTTTTCGTCACCGATCAATTCGGCGTCGCGTTCAAAAGTGACTATCGCTTCGAAGCATCACCCGGAGGCCATATCACCGTTCGCTTCAACAGAAAGTTTCTTGACGCATCACAAACTATTTTCCCGGATTCGTCATCGGCAAGCTTACCGGCGAGTGACAACCAAGTCGCCCATTTCTCCGACATGCCCCATCATGGAGCCAACACGGCTTCCCTTCCGCCCGTGCGTTTTTGTACCGCATGTGGAAACACATTAGTAGAAGGAAAACAATTCTGCACAAAATGCGGCGGGAGACGTTTTGATCCTTCCTCAGAGCTTTACTCAGAACCGAGCATGACGACGACATCCGCAGGAGCCTCCGCCATCAATCTGCCGATGACTACAAATCCCGTCGCGGAGATGCTCATGCTCGGTGATCCAAAACCGCATCGAGCCATGATCGCCTTCGGGTTACTCGTCGCGTCATGGTTTCTTTTACTGATACTTCAGGGAATAAGCGGAGGCAGATTACTTTTTAGCACTCATATTACTCTTGGGCTTGTGGAAGCCGTCTTTGGTACATCTCTCTATTTGTTGCTCCAACAAGAATGGAAATATAAGCTTTGGGGAATAGGCGGAGGGATCGTCACCTCGCTTCTATTCTCGTGGTCGTCTCTTGTGCCTATCGTCAGCATCGCAACGCCAGTAAGACTTAATCTTCTTAACGTGTTACGAGGAATCTCCCATCCGCTATTTGCCAGCACATGGTTGAGATCAATCATCATCATTTCGCTCTCCATGGCGCTCTCATGCGGTATTTGGGTATTAGCTAAAAATCGTGAACAACGGAGCAAACTTCGACTCGTCGCCTGGCTCGGCGGTATCTCTTACGCATTGTTCCCTATCATATGGTTTTTGATTCGGAGAAGCCATGAGCTCCGTCTGTGGAGATCCCCGAACTATCTGTTCAGCGTTGCGGGGTTCATCTTCAGTGTGTTGTTGGTCTACTTTTCAATTCGAGGTCTGGACATATTATGTAGACAGAACAGGACGCATGTGAAACTTTACGGCGCAGGATTAGTGTGGGCGTGGATCGCAACATTCGGGATGCTTTTTTCGCTCGTGTACACGATCCTATTAGCGTTAAAGCCTTCTCGCAGTTTAAACTTCACCGCGACCTTGCTAATGGCTCTCGTGGCGTTAACAGGATATGTCCTACTTCTTTGCAAGCGGCGCATGGGACTCTATTTGATCGTCGCAGCCACCACCTTGGTGTTGAGCGGACAGTTTTATGAAGGACTGACGGCGGCGTTGTTTTACGCTCGTGTGCATAACGCACGAGGGATCTCTTTGATGCTGGTCAGCCTATTCGGCTCAGTGAACCCGCTGTTAGCGTGGTTGTCCGTACGTGCCGCTGATAAGCGTCATGGTTCATCATCGCCCATAGTCAATCATGCGACAGGTCCAAAACATATTTCAGGATTTCAAAAATTTGCTTCAATATTTAACATTGTCGCCGGCGGACTCGTTTTGCTTGGACTTGTGGTAAGCCTGTTATTCGAGAAATCACCGACAGAGTTCATCGTTGTCACAACGTCTTTTGCCCTGATCGTTTTACCCTTCGGCATCGCGATCACAGCCAAACAGCATTCGAAATCGGGAAACTATCCTCAATGGATGAAAGTAGTCAATATCATCATATTCTCGATTGCGGTATTGTTCTTCGCGATCGGCATCATAGGATTCATCACCAACTTGTCAAGCTCGCACCGCTAATTTTGGACAAAAAAATATCCGGCGAGGACCTACGTTCCCGGGCCGTTGCCAGCCAGGTATTCTCGGC
>CAZBOM010000140.1:0-4028 GCA_964493375.1 uncultured Mageeibacillus sp.
GACGTGCAGACCATGATTGAAGGCCCCGGCCACGTGCCCATGCACATGATCCAGGAGAACATGACGGAGCAGCTCAAGCACTGCCACGAGGCGCCGTTCTACACCCTGGGCCCGCTCACCATCGACATCGCGCCCGGCTACGACCACATCGCCAGCGCCATCGGCGCCGCCATGATCGGCTGGATGGGCACGTCGATGCTGTGCTACGTCACGCCCAAG
Source organism: uncultured Mageeibacillus sp. (assembly GCA_964493375.1). GTDB lineage: Bacteria > Bacillota > Clostridia > Saccharofermentanales > DTU023 > UBA4923. Next base: position 220 of record CAZBOM010000140.1, read on the forward strand.
GAGCACCTGGGCCTGCCGGATCGCGACGACGTCAAGCAGGGCATCATCGCCTACAAGATCGCCGCCCACGCCGCCGACGTCGCCAAGGGCCACCCCAGCGCCCGCGCGCGCGACGACGCGATCAGCAAGGCGCGCTTCGAATTCCGCTGGGAAGACCAGTTCAACCTGGGTCTGGATCCGGACACCGCGCGCGACTTCCACGATGAGACGCTGCCGAAGAGATCGATCATCCGCCCAAAGCGATCGGCGCTCTTGAGCTGTATACTGTGTTGCGCGGTGAGTCACCTGTTGCTTTTGCAGAGATTTCTCTCGTCCTCTATTCTTTGAAAACAGCTTAATAAAAAAGCCGGACATGCGAACATAAAGCTGGAGAATGGACAATCTCATTCTCGCAAAGAAGACGCCTATCGTCACCCCCAAAGTAATGACGACAGCCGTTATGATTTGAATCACATATGTTGTTGTCGCAGGATCAATATAAGCGTGGACCGGAACTGAAAAGACAAAAGCGACCAACAAGAAACTATATAGCCCGAACATTACTCTACGCTTCATCGTCATACTCCTGTATACCGGCTATCGCTTCAAGTTCCTCTAAGACTTCGATCATAATCCGGCCTTTTGTTTTAGTCATACGCTCATCATCCGAAATCGGCTGATTCATGGTTTTTTCTAAATCGGTTCGTTCAAAATCTCTAATTTTGGAAAGTCTCTCCCATCTCGCGATATAGTCTTCTATCGAGTTTATTGATGTTGGATCATGACTAAAGTGATCGACTGCGCTTTCGCCCGCGTTCTCATCGTTCTCATCGTATGGCTCAAATAAAGCTTTGGAAGAAAGCTTTACTTTCTTTTCGATCGCTTTCACAATATATTCGCCACCGCCACGAGCGCCGTCACCAATGTCGAATATGTTCTCTTTGACAACTCGGTCGATATGATCTTTATACCAATCCGTTTTGTCAAACAGATTTTTGACGACATCGAGCAGTGTATGAAGATCTTCTACATCGACAGAAACACCGATTTCATCGCGCAATGAAATGTCGAGTGGCACGAGCGGTATTCTCTTATAGTTAGGATTGACGACTTTCATCGGCGTGTTGATAAACAGCGACGGTTTTTTCGTCGCATAAGAGAACTCATTGGCGATGGAAGACCAATCGGTGATCATGAGATCTGCCGAATACACTGTTTCATTTGAAGCAAATGACGTTTGAATCTCGAAGTGCTCCCCCATCTCATCGCGGTAATCGTCGAGAATTTTTCTCATTTTCCCGGGAAAGCGCTTAATAAACTCTGGATGCGGCCTGACAATCACGCGATAACCGGCTCCGAGAAGCGGCCGCAATGTGTCTTCAAGGCAGTATTCCAAGATATTATCTTGTTGCCAAGACGGAGCGATCAAGATGACTTTCGGATCGTTGATGACATCTCGTATCGCCTCCGCCCCTTTGATCATCGAATCCAAAAGAGGGAACCCTGTCTTCACTAGCGTTTTCGCCGGCAAATCGTAAACGCGCTCCGATTCTCTCACTTCACGGATATGATTCGGGCCGTAGCAGAATATCGTATCGAAGTAGTCGAGCGCGTTTTCTTGGAGCATAAGATGAAAGCTCGTCATGCCGTGGTCTGTATAGATATACTCAATATCTTTTCGGACGAGAGAGCGCTTGATATGGTATTTCTCGAGATCAGGCATCGTCATCACGACGATATCGGCATCCATCAACATCATGAAACGGATAAGCGCAATCGGTCCCACATAATAAGCTTGAAAACGCGGATGAACGATCTTAAAGACTTGGTCATGAATATCACTCGTGACATAATGAATCACCACATCAGAGTGATTGAGAATATATTGAATAAAGCCGTCGAAATATTTGTAGAAACCGCTACTCTCGGAGTAAAAGACGAGTCGCTTGTTTTTCGCTTTCGAGAATCGTTTGATATCATTTTTTTGCCGACGTCTCTTGACTTTTTTGAGCATTCGCAGCTCTCTCTTCTCTTCCTTGCTAAGCTTCGGGACTTCCATCGCCGCCATTTGAGCCGCGTATTCACCGGGATCGTATATCTTATTGCAGAGCCACAGAACAGGGATCGATAATAGATTTCCCGCAATCCAATAGAGACCGACACCGCATGGCAAAATATAGGCAAAAAAGGCGGAGAAAGCGACAAGAAAGATCGTCATCCCCCAGCGGCTGACAGAACCTTGAGCGCGTTGCAGTACATTGTATTTGTTTTGGTAAACAGCAAGAATCAAAGCACTCAAACCGGACAGTATGGGGTATAAGATACTAATCGAAAGCAATGTCGGCACTTTCGCCATACTCAATCCGAGAAATTCAAGGTTCATCTCTAAAATCTTGTCGACACCTGCCATCCCCGCGAATTGATCGGCTGAAGACTGTACGGCTTCTAAAACGCTGAGTTGGGCACTTGTCCCGAGATCGCCAACAGTTGTTCCCAAAAGCGACGCCGTTTTTTCAAGAAGCGGTCGAATCACCGCGGGCTCGAGTCGTAAAAGGTGTTGCAGAGGATTATAGATGACATTGATCAGGCCGAGAATAATAGGTATTTGCACGAGAAGCGGAAGCATCCCCTTCCATGTGCTGTATCGTTCTTTTTTGTAAAGGGCCTTCTGCTTCGAAGCTATTTCACTACTACTGCCCGCATAACGCTGTCTGATCTCTTCCAAGAGCGGGCGAATACGGACCATGATGATGGAATTTTTTTGTGAGATGAGCGAAAGTGGAAACATGATCACTTTTGTGATGAATGTGAATAGGATTATGGATATCCCGTAGTTTCCGACTAACCAGTAGCAGAAATGCATAATATACCCGAGCGGGGTTCCAAAGATGGTATTGATAACACTCATAGGCTACTAAACTTCTTGCTTCTCCTTACAATGTTCCTATTTTGCATGACTTCACCTTGAACGTCAACAAAGCATCCGCTCGTAATGCGTTTCTTGGAATCAACGATTTATTATTCCATAATGAGTTAGCAAATGCAAACATCGAAGCGACCAATGCTTGTCATGACTCGCTAACCCATGACAATAATTCTGCGGTCTATGAACCAATAAGGCTATAATGAAACGTGAAGTAAATCGATTATGTCGTTTGATCTCCATTGAGTGAGATTTTTCGATGAGATATTAAGTAGCTGATTGATGAAAGGAATGGTTGTTGGCATGAAAGTGAAGCACGCGGTCATCATGGCGGCAGGGATTTCCTCTAGATTTGCCCCACTATCTTATGAGAAGCCAAAAGCGTTACTTGAAGTTCGCGGGGAAATATTAATAGAACGACAGATCGAACAACTCTTGGAAGCGGGTGTTCCTTCTGTCATCGTCGTCACGGGCTACAAAGCAGAGATGTTCAACTATCTCACCGATAAGTATCCCGTCACGTTGATTTTTAACGAAGAATACAACACACGAAATAATAACGGAAGTCTTTATGTCGCACGCGATTATTTATCGGAGTGCTATATTTGTTCTGCCGATAACTACTTCACCACTAACCCTTTTGATAGCGCTGTTCCCCAAGCGTACTACGCCGTTGTCTATACCGAAGGAGAAACGGATGAATGGTGTGTCAGTATGGATGACGATGACCTCATCACCGGTGTGGCTATCGGTGGCCATGATGCTTGGACAATGCTGGGTCACGCGTATTTTGACGAAGCGTTCGCGCATGATTTTGTAAAATTTCTCCTTGACGCCTATGATCAAAAAGCGACTCGCGATCTCTTCTGGGAAAATATTTATATCGATAACATCGATATAAATATTA
>CAZBOM010000141.1:0-4015 GCA_964493375.1 uncultured Mageeibacillus sp.
CCATCCGAATGAGTACTCGCCGCTTTGCACTAAAGCGCCGAGAAGGAAGTTCGTTCCCATTCCCGTTGAAAGCGCAAAAGGCAAATTCGCATAGAAAGCCATCAACAACGTGATAAGTCCGCTGACAAGCGCACACATGATCATGATGGCGCTTCGACTGATGACGACGCCATTCACATCTGTGATGAATTCTTCCGGCCCGAATCCGACAATCGCCGCAGGCTGGACAACCAACACATAGGCCATGGTCATAAATGTCGTGAGACCGGCTAGAATCTCGGTCCGAACATTTGTTTTACGCTCGGACAGTTTGAACAAGTTCTTCATACAATAAATCTCCTACTCTCCTCTTTATTGTCAAACCAACCTTTATATCGTTTTAAATGGATCGATAATCTGTTGGCTGATTCCATCCACAATCCCATAATCACTTATCACAATACACGGCAAACAAGCGAGCGACAGAATCGACGCGTGAAGCAAAGATGTTCCTTCACCGCATATTTTCTGCACCGCTTTTTCCGTATTTTCGATCTGCTCGCTTAATGGATGAACGGGCAAAAGGCTCATCAACCCTGCGACAGGCAACTCGAGCAAGGCTTCAATATTTCCGCCATCAGCGACACAAATGCCTCCGCCCACTTTTTGTAAGGCTTTGGCGACAAGGAAAGCGTCTTCGACGTCGCGATATAAAATTGTTAAGTTGTGCGAATCATGAGAAATCGTCGTTCCATACGCGCCGCTCGACACACCGCGGTCTTTAGCGACAGCAATCGTCATATGGCCGTTGCCATATCGGTTTGCGACGGCCACAAAACAAAGATCCTTTCTCTCGTCGATGTCAACGCAACCATCTTTCACAGGCAAATCGATCCACTCAATTTCGTTCAAGACACCGACTCCCTGTGGAGCAACAACGGCCACGGAAACGTGTTCTCGACAATCTTTGGGTGCTCTCAATTTGAAATTCTCGTGCGATTTGATCTGAGGGATATTGACCGTATTGGGAAAATTCGGAACCTCTCCATGTGCGTCGTCAACCAAGTATTCTCCATTCTTGGCGACAAGTTTGCCAAGAATAAACACGGCCTCCGGAGGCGTTTGAACGTCGAGCGACCGGACGAGCTGCATGTCAGCCAGATAGCCGGGAGCAATGGCTCCAAGATCGTCAAATCCGTATTCTCGAGCGGCGTTTAGTGTTGCGAATTTAATCACTTCAACAGGATCGAGACCCGTCGCGATCGCCTTAGCGACGACGGCGTTGACATGACCTTTTACGAGCAAATCTTTAGCGTGCACATCATCGGTACACACTGACACGAAATCGCGCCATTTGTGGTTTTTGAAACCTTTCACGAGATCGTCTAAGTCATCGATCAATGAGCTCGCTCGGAGATTGACATGCATGCCGTTGCGGAGTTTTTCGTTCACTTCCGATGCTAAATTACTCTCGTGATCACTCTTTGGACCTCCGAGAATGTAAGCCGCCAAATCTTTGCCCGTGACAAAAGGAGCATGTCCTTGGAGATAAGCTCCGCGTTTTAATCCCTCATCGACGATGCTATGCATTCGGTCGTCGTCCCTAATCACGTTCACAAAATCCATGATTTCGGCGATACCGACAACGTCATCCATCTCTAAAATTTTGCCGACTTCTTTCGCCGAAAAGGAAGCTCCCGTGCTCTCCAACGCCGGCACGGACGGGACACAAGACGGCGCTAAAACATAGTGACGTAAAGCCGATTTTTTACCATCTTCAAGCATGAACTCGATGCCTTCAATCCCCATAACATTCGCGATTTCATGTGGGTCGGTACAGACGGTCGTCGTCCCCCACGGGACAACGGCTCGTCCTAAATTCTCGGGGATCATCATGGAACTTTCAACGTGCATGTGCGTATCGATGAAACCGGGAATGAGAAAAGCGCCCTTCCCATCATATTGTTCTTTCGATGCCAGCTCCGTGTCCTGACCTTCCTCACGCACACGGACCACGGTTCCATCCAGCACATCAACACACGCGGGGTATATTTCACCCGTGAACATATTGACAAACTGGATGTTTTCTATTGTCAGATCGCATGGAATTTGCTGGAGCGCTGCCTTAATTAATCTGCTTCGGTTAGCTTTCTGAGAAGTTCGCATGAATGAACCTGCCTTTCATCAATTGACGGAGTTTTACATGCGTTAAAAAACAAAGGATCACTGTCATCGCCCTAAGCGTATCCGAGTGATCACCCGCATAATTCACTATACAAAACGGCTCTCTTGTCGTCAAACGAATGTATGAATATTCACTTGAAATCATGAAGGCGTATCCGTACAATCGATATCAGAATCATATCTTTCGATTTGTCAGTTGTTCTGAATGTCACCGCCATTCAATCGCCTCGATCGGACTGGAAAGGACATCCTATGATCCATTGTAAATGCAACTTTTTCTCGAAATACTTAAAGTACAAAACGGATGTAACCGTTCTCCTGCCCCATCCCGAATGGAAGATAGCGTCAAAAATGTCTATGGATAATCTCTATGAAGACAGCCGCTGCCATCCCACTTTATACTTGCTTCACGGATCAGCTGACGATTGTGATTCGTGGATCAGAAACACGGGGATTGAGCGGTATGTTCAAGATACAGGAATCGCCGTCATCATGCCGTCGGGGAAGAATAGTTTTTATTGCGACGCAGAGAATGGCGAATCGTACTACTCCTATGTCTCAGAAGAATTAATGGCTTTCTCACGGTCTATATTCCCTCTCTCTACAAAACGAGAGGACACTTTTGTAGCCGGCGCTTCAATGGGTGGGTACGGAGCCGCGAAGCTTGCTCTCGACCACAACAATCTGTTTTCCGTTCTCGGTATTTTTTCAGGGGCCATTGAGCCATTTCAAATTCAAGAACGGCTTTTGGGCATCGGAGTGGATGAGATACGTTTTGATCTCCTTTTCGGCGATAAGGACCATTATCGCGGGAGTCGCCACGACTTATTCCACTTAGTTGATAATTATGCTCCCGACAATCAAAAACCGTGGGTGCGACTTTACTGCGGAACTGACGATATCATCAATTATGATATGAATGTCAATCTGGCAGAAGCACTCACTAAAAAAGGTTTTGACACTTACTTCAACTCTGAGGAAGGCGGGCACGACTGGGCCTATTGGGATCGCTGCCTAGAAGATTTTTTAAGTCATTTAGTTCAGCGAAAAGAGATTTCTTTATAGACATTAACTGAAGACTGACTGATGCGCAGTTTACTTAAAGACAAAGAAAGGCTGAGAATATGGATCACCATTTTCGTGAAATAATACGCCAAAAAGAAGCGGATATCATCTCGTGGAGACGATGGCTCCACCAAAATCCCGAGCTCTCATTCGAGGAACATCAGACAACGAAATTTATTATCGATCGGTTACAAGCTTTTGGTGGATTTAAGATTTCAAGACCTACTGCAACGGGTGTCATCGCGACGATCGACACGCAGAAGCCGGGCAGAACCATCGCACTGAGAGCCGACATCGATGCGTTGCCCATTCAAGAAACCAATTCACTTGAATATAAATCGACAAATGACGGCGTCATGCACGCGTGCGGGCACGACGGACACACCGCGATCCTTCTTGGCACAGCTTACGCATTATCGCAGATGGTCGATGAGCTGACCGGAAAAATCATATTAATATTCCAGCACGCCGAAGAGACCCCGCCCGGTGGCGCTATTGAATTATATGACGCGGGTGTGATGGAAGGTGTTCAAGAAGTTTACGGACTCCACCTTAGTTCAGCCTACCCGACAGGTGTCTTTGGAATTCGCTCAGGTGTACTGACAGCCGCTACAGATGAATTCAAGATTGAAATCATGGGAAAAGGCGGGCATTCTTCGATGCCCGAACAATGCGTCGATCCTATCGTAATCGGAGGCGCGCTTATTTCAGCGATTCAGAGCATCGTGTCTCGATCCATCAGCGCGTCGGAGCGTGCCGTTGTCTCCATTTGCACTGCGAGCGCGGG
>CAZBOM010000142.1:0-4015 GCA_964493375.1 uncultured Mageeibacillus sp.
GATTCGCCTTGAAAGAACTTTCTAAAGCGGAGATTCATGATTTCTTGTTCTTATCCTTGTCCCAGAATTCTTCTTTTCTCTTCTGGAGTTTTTGCAAGACGACGATCAGCCCGAGCACTACGACCGTCACAATCACAAGACCGACAATGTAAAGATAGTCGGGCATGGTTAGCCTACCAATGCTTCCATCTCATCGAGCGAACGTTCAAAAGCGTCGAGCGCACGGACAATTGTCTCCGGCTGCGTCATGTCGACGCCGGCGCGCTTGAGCACATCAATCGGCCAATCCGATGAACCTGACTTCAGGAAGCCAAGATAACGATCGACGGCCGGCTGACCTTCGTTGAGAATGGCTTCCGCAAAAGATGTGGCCGCTGAGAACCCTGTCGAGTATTGGAAGACGTAATAGTTGTAATAGAAGTGCGGAATACGCGCCCATTCATTCGCGATATCGGGGTCAAACGTCAACGCTTCTCCGTAGTAACGTTTGTTGAGTTCACCGTATTTTTCGCTTAAGAAATCGGCTGTTAATGCTTCACCGGCCTCGTCCGCAAGATGAATCATGTGCTCAAATTCGGCGAACTGAGTTTGGCGGAAGACAGTGCCTTTGAAACCATCGAGATAATGGTTGACAACGGCGGCGCGCATCTTGTCATCCGTAGCTGTTTTGAGCAGATACTGCGTCAACAAGATTTCATTGCAGGTTGATGCGATTTCAGCGAGGAAAATCGGATAGTTACCGTATTGCGGTGGTTGCGTGTTTCTCGTGTAATACGAATGCAGGCTATGGCCGAGCTCATGCGCTAATGTAAAGAGATTATCGAGCGTGCCTTGCCAACTGATGAGAATAAAAGGATTCGTACTATAACTACCGCCTGAATAAGCGCCTGAACGCTTACCTGTATTGACGGCCCAATCGACCCAGCGCTCGTCAAATGCGCGCTTCAAAAGACCGACATATTCTTCGCCAAGCGGCGCCAGCGCTTTATACAGAATCTCCTTCGCTTCATCAAAGGTGTAGCGAAGGTCAACATCCTCAACGAGAGAAACATACATGTCATAGGAGTGAAGCTCTTCAACACCGAGCATACGCTTGCGAAGGCGCACATAGCGATGTAGCAAAGGCAAACGTTCATTCACCGCTTCCAAAAGACTGTCATAGACGGCTTCGGGAACAGCATTTTTGAACAAGGCTGCTTCACGACCGGTCTTGAAACCGCGAATATTTTTGTTGTACGTATTGACACGGATCGCATTCTGAAGCGTCGCGGCACATGTGTTTCTAAACTGTCCAAATGTCTTGTACATACTCATAAAAGCTTCGCGACGCACACGCGGATCGCGGCTTTCGAGATACATACCAAAGTGTGCGTGAGACATCGGAACTGTCTCGCCTTCTTCATTGACGATTGAATCAAATTGCATGTCGGCGTCGGAGAGAATGCCAAAGATTTCATCGGGTGCTCCAAAAATCTGTGAAGCGCGCGCCAACAGTGCCTCTTCTGTCGGTGAAAGTTTGTACTTCTTCTCTCTCAGAATGTTCTCGAAGAAATGGCGATAGTCGGCGAGTTCCGGTTTTTCCTCGATAAAGCGCTCGAGCGTTTCGGCGGGAATATCAATGACCTCCGGCTCAAACCACGCATCTTCGCCCATGAAGGTGGCAATCATCGCCCCCAAACGACCTTTCATCGCAAGGAAGGTGGGATCGGATGTGTCCTCATCACCGCGATGGAAAGCGTAGATAGCAATTTTCATGAGCTCTACCATCAGCGATTCGCGGTTGCTGACAGCTTCATACAGAGCATCGGCTGATTCAGTCAGTCGACCTTGATAATGTGTCAGAATATCTCGTTTCGTGGAGAGTTCGGCAAATGCTTCTTCCCAGCTTTCGACGTTAGGAAAAACCGTCGTCATATCCCATGTCTGCTCAACAGGGACTTCCGAACGTTGAAGCTGCTTTTGAGCGCCTGTCTCTTTCTCTTCTGTTTGATCAAATCTCTTGCTAAAATCCCACATAAAATTCTCCCGGTTGTTATTCGTTTTTGTTTCTGCTTCTTCTATTCTTGGACACGAGCGAAACGATCGTGTTTAAAACCTGTCATCTCGACTTGACATTTGTCTCATCTACACTTCTTCATCAGATGGTTCATCATCATGAAATTCCTCAATGATCTCCGCTTCGAGTTCTTCTGGCGAGCTTTCATCGCAGACACTGACAAAGGCATCGTCTTCATCGTCAACGATCGTCGTTCCATTCACTGTTTCGTGCTCGCTGTCTTCATCAGGAGAGACGACAGACATATCGACGACAAGTCCTTCACGGCTTCTCATCAGAGTCACGCCGGATGTAATCCGTCCTAACACGGGGATCTCATTCACTCTGAATCGAATGATGATCCCGCGATCATTGATAAGGAGAACATCATCATCGTCAGTAACTTCGGCGATGCCGACAAGCTTACCTGTGCGTTTCGATGTCCTATACGTAATGAGTCCTTTACCGGCGCGGTTTTGGACGCGGTAATCTGAAAGAAGCGTGCGTTTGCCGAACCCATTTTCAGTGACGACGAGAAGTGTCTCCGAGCCGTCTGTCGTGATCATGCCGATCACCTGATCGTCGTGACTGAGCCTGATACCGTTAACACCCATCGTGTTTCGACCGGTCGCGCGAACGGTCGTCTCGTTAAAGCGGATTGACAATCCTTTGCGAGTGACAAGCACAATATCATCTTCGTCATCTGAAAGGCGCACATTGACGAGCCGGTCATCTTCTCGAAGCTTAATCGCGATCAACCCACCTTTGTGGATATTTCGATAATCAGCGAGAGCTGTCTTTTTGACGAGTCCGCTCGATGTCGCCATGACAAGGTTGCCACCTTGGTCATATGAATCAATTCGAATAAGCGTTCGAACTTTCTCCTCCGGATCAAGGTGAAGCAGATTGACGATCGCGATACCTCGCGCCGTCCGCCCGAACTCAGGCACTTGATATCCTCGGAGTTGATATACTTTTCCGAAATCTGTAAAGAACAGCAAAGTCTGATGTGTCGAGGTTGTGATGATCGTGTCGACAAAATCGTCTTCACGCGTTTGCATCGCCGTAATGCCACGACCACCTCTGTGTTGGGCACTGTAGACATCGACAGGCATTCGCTTGATATACCCGGCTCGCGTCATGGCGATAACAACTTGCTCTTCTTCGATCAATTCCTCATCATCAATCTCAAACTCGCCTGCCGGTAGAATTTCTGTCCGACGATCGTTCCCATATTTGTCTGAAATAGCTTGGAGTTCTTCTTTCATCACATGGTGAAGGAGCGTTTGGTCGCCGAGAATTTTCTTAAAACCGGCGATCTTCTCTGTCAAATCCTGGTTTTCAGCCATCAACTTCTCGCGCTCAAGACCGGAGAGTCGACCGAGTCTCATGTCGACGACATGCTGAGATTGCTTCTCTGTCAGACCGAAGCGCTCGCTCAGGCGTTTCTTCGCCTCATCTTCATCTTTCGAACTGCGGATGATGGAAATGACCTCATCAATATAATCGATCGCGAGCTGGAGTCCCTCGACGAGATGGAGTCTTGCCTCGGCACGACCTAGATCAAAGTTAATTCGCCGCGTGATTACCTCGGCTTGATGCTTGATAAAGTGATCGAGCATATCCTTTAAACTAAGTAGTACGGGGACGTACTTGCCTTCATCTGAGACGAGCGCAAGCATAGTCGCGCCGAATGTATCTTGCAGTTGCGTATGCCTGTAAAGTTGATTCAATACGACCATGGGCGTCGCGTCACGTCTCAATTCGACCACCACGCGAATGTCATCATGGCGGTCCGATTCATCTCGAACATCGGAGACGCCTTCGACGCGCTTGTCTTTGACGAGATCGGCAATTCGCTCAATCAGGCGAGCCTTATTCACCATGTAGGGAAGCGATTTAATGATGATGCGATATCGATTATTCGCGACCTCCTCGATCTCCGCATGACCGCGGACGACGATGCGACCGCGACCGCGG
>CAZBOM010000143.1:0-4007 GCA_964493375.1 uncultured Mageeibacillus sp.
CACGGTGGCATCTCTTTGTCGCGCGGCAGGTATCCCTGTCATTGACGCCGATGTTATCGCGCATGAGCTGACAGACCGTCCGACGGAGACGACAAAACGTATTGCTGAGGCACTTGGCGCAAACTTGCTCAATGAAGAAGGCGCACTTATCAGAGACAAAATGGCTAAACTCGCATTCACAGATAAAAAAGCGCTCGATACATTGAGCGCCATCGTCCATGAGGCCGTCGTCGAGACAATTGATCGGCGCATTGCCGAGGCGACCAAAAAGAAAGAGAAGGCGATAGTTCTTGATGTTCCGATTCCTGTACAGCGAGGCTTTTTAGATAATGTCGATCAAATCTGGGCGATTACGGCCGATGATGATGTTCGGCTCGCTCGATTGCGCAAACGTGGCATGAGCGATGCCGAGGCTGAGCGTCGTATGAGCGTTCAGATGTCTCCGGAGCAATATCGCGAGTTAGCGACGTTCGAAATAGACAATAGCGGAACCTTGAAAGCCTTAGAGGAGCGTGTCCATGCGCTTTTAAAACAAGAATTTGGATTGCGCGGAATTCCTTTGCCTGGGATTCCCGTGAACGAATAGAATGAATGCTAAACATTAAATCGAAAGATAATGTAATCGCCGTCTTGGATAATATACGTTTTGCCTTCTGATCGAACCAATCCCTTCTCGCGCGCAGAAGTGAAAGAACCGTGAGCGAGCAGGTCGTCGTAAGGGATTACCTCAGCTCGAATGAACCCACGCTCAAAATCGGTATGAATGGCTCCGGCGGCTTTGGGTGCCGTCGAACCATCGCGAATCGTCCAAGCATGTGATTCTTTTTCATTTCCCGTAAAAAAAGAGATCAAGCCGAGGAGTTTATATCCCTCTTTGATAACGCGCCCGAGTCCACTTTCTTTAAGACCAAGTTCTTCGAGAAAAAGAATCTGCTCTTCAGGTGATAGTTCGGCAATCTCAGCTTCGATTCTCGATGAGAGCGCCAAAATCGGTTTATGGGTGTTGACAAATAGATCTCTCAATTCATTTAAACGCGCTTCGCCATACGGATCATCAAATTCTGCTACATTCGCGACGATCATTTCAGGCTTTAAAGTGAGAAGAGGCCAATGACGCACAATCTCTCTGTCGGCGTCTTCAAGCTCAAAATCTCTAGCCGGTTTACCATCATTCATGTAAGCCATCAGACGCTCGATCAACTCGAGTTCCACCAGCGTTTCACGCGTATGGGCTTTGGCGGCTTTCGCCACCTTTACATGGCGTCTTTCCAAGTGTTCTATGTCGGCGAGTATCAATTCAGTTTCGACGGTGCGATAGTCACCGACCGGGTCGATATGCGCTTCGACATGGGCGATGTTCTCATCCTGAAAACAGCGAACAACATGCAAAATCGCATCTGTTTCTCGCACGTGAGACAAAAACTGATTGCCCATCCCTTCTCCGTGGCTGGCGCCTTTGACGAGACCGGCGATATCGACGAACTCAACGGTCGCGGGGACAAGTTTTTTTGAATGAAAGAGTTCGGCCAACGCGAACAGGCGATCATCCGGTACAGGGACGACACCCACATTCGGCTCGATCGTGCAAAACGGGTAATTGGCGACTTGCGCGTGGGCGTTCGTTAACGCGTTAAACAGTGTGCTTTTGCCGACATTCGGCAGACCAACAATTCCGATTTTCATAGTTCATCCTTCACTCATTTCATTCTCTCTTAAAAGATTCACCTATGATAACATGCCTAATCGCTAAATGTGTCAAATGCGTACCCTTTAGTATGCTTCGTCACTATTTTGACAAAAACATTGATCCGCGTCGAGAGAAACTAGTGGTATGAAAACGATTCATTACCACCGTACGATGTCTTGTGCTCTTACAGGCATAGAAGGCCAGCTCGTTGAAATCGAGGTATCTGTGCTCCCCGGATTACCTAGCTTTGAAGTGTCCGGACGAGGTGATTCGGCGATCAAAGAGTCGCGAGATCGCGTCCGCGCCGCGATACGCTACAGTGGTTATCAATTCCCGAAAGGACGTGTCGTCGCAAGCTACGCACCGGCTTCTTTGCCCAAGCAGGGGAGCGCTTTCGATTTACCTCTCGCACTCGCCGTTTTGACATCTTCAAATCAAGCCGTTCGTATGCAACATGCTCCTACGACAGCGTCTTTTGGTGAATTAGCACTGAACGGTCGTGTCAAGCCTGTGCAAGGTGTGCTCGGGCGGTTACTATCACTTCAAAAAGAGGGTATCGAACATGTTATCGGCCCCGCGCAGAACGAAAAAGAAGCGCGCGCGATTCAAACAATCCATTACGAAGGTGTTGAAACGTTAAAAGAAGCTGTCATGCGCTATTCAGGGATTCAATCACAATCCAAGTTAAGCGGCCATGTCCAACCGCCTCATAGCGATGAGACGGACACCACAAAAGACATCCTCGGCATGATCAGGGGACAAACAGAAGGCATACGGGCTTGCACAATTGCCGCCGCCGGATGGCATCCTATTCTCTTGATGGGTGCACCGGGATGCGGGAAGACGACACTTGCCTCCGCAATCCCTGAAATTTTACCGTCTCTCAGTATGGAGGAATCGATTGAAATTTCAAGGATCTATAGTGTGACCAATCACTATAATATGTCGGAAGGACTGATGAAAAAACGACCCTTCCGTCACACGCACCACACCGTCACGACAGGCGCTCTCATCGGTGGTGGATTGATACCGAGCCCGGGAGAATGCACATTAGCTCATCGCGGTGTTTTATTTCTCGATGAAGTGACTGAAATTCAACCGCGCGTGCTCGATGCTTTGCGTGAGCCGCTAGAAACGGGAAAAGTGCATCTTTCTCGAGCCGATTGGCAAATGACATTTCCCGCCGACTTTCTTCTTGTCGCTGCGTGCAATCCTTGTCGTTGCGGACATCTTCTCGAAATGAGAGGACATTGCCGATGTGACGATTTAGCCGTGAGACGCCATCTTGCTCGCATCAGCGGACCACTTTTTGACAGATTCGATCTCGTGGTCTCGATGACACGCGTCGACGCGCAAGACTTAACATCAATTCCGGAACTCAATAGAAGTGATACAAACTCTTTGACGATTCGAGCAAAAGAGCAAGTTCAGAAGGCATGGCTTATTCAAGAGAATAGAGCATCGAAATATGGATTATCTGTGTATCACAATGGAAGAGTTCAAGTGCCCGATCCTGAAAGATATTTCGCGATTCGGCAAGATGCGTTAAAGTTTGCGGTTGACTTGGCGAATCAGAATCTTTTATCGGTGCGATCATTTTTCTCGATTTTTCGCATCGCGCGTACCATCGCCGATATAGAAGGACAAGAGGACGTCAAATGTGAAGATATCGCCGAAGCATTTCATTACAAAGCACGTTTGCCTTTTGTCAATTCAACTAAGGTGAATTAAAGCTATGTCCGATACAAGATGTCACATCGCGATCGCTTTTACAAAGGCTGCGGAGACAGTACGTGTCTCGCACCGCGAACGCTCGCTCATTTTAAAAGAATCGAACAAGCTCGAAGATTTGCCGCAATACTTTAAAACGACAAAAGCGGAATCAAAAAAACTTCAAGCGTTCTCTCAAATGTTTTTGAGATTTTATTCTGAGAGGCATGAAAATGGAAGCGGCAAAGCAATTAACATCATTTCAATCATAGATGGCGGCTATCCGCATCGATTGCTTCACATCGACCAAGCTCCCGCGATTCTTTTTTGGCGCGGCCGCGATTTAAAGGGACTCAGTCAAAGATTTGTAGTGACTGTCATAGGTTCTCGCAATCCTTCTCTTTACGGATTAGAAGTGACAAAGCGTTTATGTGGTGATCTGGTTAAGCGTGGGGTCACTGTTGTGTCAGGCGGCGCGAGAGGTGTCGATGGACAAGCGCATTCATCCGCTCTTGCCGGCGGTGGCATCACCTACGCGGTGCTCGGTTGCGGTGTCGACATCGCGTATCCGAGAGAGCATGAACAACTGTTTGAGGAGAGATCGGAAGAG
>CAZBOM010000144.1:0-4007 GCA_964493375.1 uncultured Mageeibacillus sp.
TCGTATGGATGAGGTTATCTTTGAGGAGTTCAAGGGTACCGGCAATATGGAAGTCATTCTCGACCGGAAACTCGCCGACAAACGTGTATTCCCCGCGATTGATATCACGCGTTCCGGAACGAGACGAGAGGAATTGCTGCTTACAGAAAAAGAACTCGATGCCGTTTGGATTTTACGCAAGACGTTCTCACAACTTGAGACGGCCGCCGTGACGGAAACGATGCTCGGGCTCTTACTGAAGACGCGTGACAACGATCAGTTTATTTCATCGATCAATGTGTCGATGACGGATAAATCGCTGTTCGACGCGATGCGTGGGGGGATGCCTAAACGCGACACTAATTCAACGGGTCCCTCATCGAGAATCAACAACCCTTAAGGTAGAAGCGATCGTATTATGGATTTCTTGTCATTCGTACGAGATGTCACCTCAAATCCTCTATTAGCCGTCACCGTGATTTTGACATTCGGTGTGATTCTTGTGAACGGTTGGACCGATGCGCCGAACGCGATCGCGACAGCCGTTTCTACTCGCGCCATTTCCGTTCGCGCGGCGATTATACTCGCGGCCGTGATGAATTTTCTCGGCGTTTTCGTTATGACGATGATCAGCGCGACGGTCGCCGAGACGATCTTCAAGATGGTTGATTTCGGAGGCAATGCTCACGACAGCATTGTAGCGCTTTGCGCCGCGATGGTCGCCATTGTCGTCTGGGCCTCCGGCGCCTCTTACTTTGGTATACCCACGAGCGAGAGTCATGCACTGATTGCCGGATTATCGGGCGCGGCCATCGGATTGCATGGAAGCCTCTCCGGCATCAATGGAGCCGAGTGGATGAAAGTCCTGTATGGGCTGATCATTTCGACGATTTTTGGATTTCTGTTTGGCTATGTAACGACGAAATCAATCGCGCGACTTTTTTCCGGAGGGCATCGGCGAAACCTTGCCTCCGGCTTTCGAAAAGCGCAGATAGGGGCGGCAGCGGGGATGGCTTTTATGCACGGTGCGCAAGACGGGCAGAAATTCATGGCTGTTTTTATGCTCGGCATTATGCTCAATAAGGGGCAGGCTGACGCGCACACTTTTAGCGTTCCCATATGGATGATGCTTCTTTCATCGTTGATCATGGCGCTCGGCACCTCAATCGGTGGCTATCGCATTATCAAATCAGTTGGTATGGATATGGTCAAACTTGAGCCATATCAAGGTTTTGCCGCCGATGTCGGAGCTAGTATCAGCCTGTTGGTCGCGCAGATTTTCGGACTGCCCGTCAGTACAACGCACACCAAGACGATGGCGATCGTCGGTGTCGGCGCATCGGGGCGTCTCTCAAATGTCAAATGGGGGATTGTCGGTGATATGGTCGCGAGTTGGGTCTTGACGTTTCCATGTTGTGGTCTTATCGGATACGGGATGACAAAGCTTTTTATGGCGATTTTTTAATACTTAAAACACGTACGATGCGGTGGCAAGTTCGTCACATGAGGAGTAGATATGGCGAAGCGAAAAAAGAAAAATGATTATTTTGCGATGTTGAGAGAGCTTGTCGATTACGTTCAACAGGCGGCCGTTTTTCTCAATGAATCGATGAATGATTATCAAGTGGAATTTTTACCGAGCTTGCTGGAGAAGATGCATGAGATAGAACACGCCGCCGACCTCGCGCAGCATGAACTCACCTCAAAACTCGCTCGTGAGTTTATCACGCCGATTGAGCGCCAAGACATTCTGTCGATCGCGCATCAGATTGATGACGTGACAGATTCAATTGAGGATGTCTTGATGAGACTGTATATGTTCAATATCCGTGAGCTTCGAACAGAAGCCTTTGAATTTGCCTCCGTGATTATTTCGAGTGCCGAAGTTTTGACACAAATTTTAGCTGAATTTGCCAACTTCCGTCGGTCGAATGATATCCAGGCTAAGATTATTGAGCTCAACAATCTAGAGGAAGAAGGCGATGCTATCTACATGCGCGCCAATCGTCGTCTCTATCTCGAGGAGGATGATCCGATCGCTGTCATCGCTTGGACCGAGATTTTCCGTCGTTTAGAAGGATGCTGTGATGATTTTGAAGATGTCAGTCAGGAGATCGAACACGTTCTCATGAAGAACACGTAAGTTTGACAGTGCTCTAGAAAAGTCGGTATACTCAAAGTTGTCAGGGGAGCCACATGGCGTGGCTGAGAGGACGAAAGTCGACCCTTGAACCTGATCCAGGTCATGCTGGCGGAGGGAGTACAGTCTTGAATCGTTTTTCACGTGATCAAAAACGTGCCTTTTTTAGAGTGGGACGTCAAGTGGCGAGTCGATTTTTGCCGCCTGTCGTCTTAATCGTTTTACTCCTGCTTATTATCCAGCTTTTTTCCAACGCTGAGATTATTCGTAGCTTTATTCTTCCCGCGCCTTCTGATGTCGTACGTTCATTGATTCGCGACACTCCGGCGATGATGACGCACATCTATCACACGTTAAGGATTGCGCTATTCGGATATATTCTTAGCACTTTGACCGGCATCGGCTTTGCGCTTCTGATGGATCGTTTCTCAATTGTCTATCGCGCTTTTTATCCTTTGATCGTTATTTCGCAGACGATCCCGACCCTGATTATTACACCCGTGATTGTGTTGATTTTCGGATATGGCGATTTGCCTCGTCTTTTCGTCGTTATTTTGACGTGTTTCTTTCCCGTTACGATCAGCTTATTTCAAGGTTTGAAAACAGTAGACCACGATATGATTCGATTGATGCAAACGATGGGAGCGACGAGAGGCGAGATTTTGCGCCATGTCAAGATTCCCGGCAGTCTCCCTTCATTTTTTGCCGGGCTGCGTATCTCCGCGACATATTCTGTGATGGCCGTTGTGCTCGCGGAATGGGCAGGGGGAGGGAATGGACTCGGAATCTATATGTTGAGGACGAAAAGATCGTTTCGATTCGATGCGATGTTTGCTTCGATTATTTGGATTGTCGTCTTGAGCTTGTTTTTCTATTTTTCCGCGATCTTACTTGAAAGAGTGAGTATGCCATGGGAAAACGCGGTGCGAAAAGAAAAGCGCTTGGAGCAGAGACAACACCAATTATTAACAGAATAATATTTTTGGGATCAAGCAGACGGTCAATCGCCTGCTTTATTGAAAGGATATAGGAAATGATGATGAAGATGAGAAAATCTATCAAATGGCTCGTCGTGTTGATCGCTTTGACACTGGCATTCGCATTCGTCGCGGGATGTGATAAGGGTGGTAAAAACAGCGACACTCCTGAAAAAGTGGAGAAGGACAAGATCGTCTTTGCGCTTGACTGGACACCGAACACGAACCATTCGGGACTTTTTCTGGCAAAAGATAAGGGTTATTACGAAGCTGAATCGATTGATGTCGATTTTCAAGAATCAGATATGAATTTTATTGAGATGGTCGCCAACGGAACAGCGACATTTGGCATTGCCGCTCAGGAACAAGTATTGCAGGCGCGCGCTTCAAACGCGAAAGTGCCCGTTGTTGCGATCGCCGCCGTTTTGCAGCACAATACATCGGGGTTTGCATCACCTGAAGCACGTGGCATCAAGTCGCCTAAGGATTTTGAAGGAAAAACGTACAGCGGTTGGGGGACTGAGCTAGAACTTGCCATCATGAAGACGCTCATGCAAAAAGAGGGCGCCGATTTTAGCCAAGTGAAAGTCATCAATCAATCGGCGAGCAACTTCATCGCCAGCATGGAAACAGAAGCTGATTTCGCATGGATATATTACGGATGGGACGGCGTCAATTGCGAAGCTTCTGAATACAAAATCAACTTTATTCTCTTGCAAGATATCGACGCGAGACTCGATTTCTATTCGCCGCTGATTATCACGAATGAGAAGACAATCAAAGAAAACCCCGATCTTATCAAACGCTTTCTGCGTGCAACAGCCAAAGGCTATACACTTGCGATTGACGAACCGGAGATGGCCGTTGAAAGCCTTCTAAAAGTCGCGTCTGAACTCGATAAGAATCTCGTC
>CAZBOM010000145.1:0-4001 GCA_964493375.1 uncultured Mageeibacillus sp.
TCGTTCCGCAAAAAAAGGTTTTTATGTTGATGAGAGACTGATGAAGCGCATCAACGAGCTGAATGAGAAAAACGAGCACCGAGTGCTGAAGACATGGTCGCGTTCCTCCACCATTTTCCCTGAGATGGTGGGCCACACCATCGCCGTATATGACGGTCGCAAACACGTTCCCGTCTACATTACGGAAGAGATGGTCGGCCACAAGCTCGGTGAATTCGCGCCCACAAGAACGTTCCGGGGCCACGCAGGTTCTGAGAAACGCGCTCGGATGAGATAAGAGCCGGCTGGGAGGATAGATTGTGGCTAAGAAAGTAATGAGTAAATCGGAGCTTCTGGAGCGCCGCGAAGAGATTATCGCGGAGTACAGTAAGCCAACCCGTACAAATGCAAAAAAACGCACCTTGACAAAAAAGGAGCGCAAAGTCCTGGGGATCGGTCGCGACGAAGGAAAAGCGACATTGAAACACCTTCGGATGAACGCCTTTAAGGTCAACGCCTTGATCAAACAAGTCGTCGGTAAGAGCCTTGAAGAGGCTTATGCGATCCTGCTATACACACCGCATGGTGCCGCCCAACCTCTGACAAAACTTCTGAAGTCAGCGGAGGCAAACGCGGTCAATAACAACGGTTTGAACGCCGAAGACTTGTATGTCGCTGAATTGTACGCGATGCAAGGTCCGACGCTGAAGCGCATTCGCCCTCTCGCGAAAGGTCAAGCGAGCTGGATCCTGAAGCGCTCGTGCCATGTTCACGTTGTTCTGAAAGAAAAGGAGCAGGAGGTTTAGTATGGGTCAGAAAGTTAATCCGCACGGTCTTCGCGTAGGAGTTATCAAGGATTGGGATTCTCGCTGGTACGCCGATAAGAATAATTTCGCCCGTTACCTCGTCGAAGACAAAAAGATCCGCGATTATGTCAAACAGCAGACAGAGCGCGCCGGAGTCTCACGTATCGAGATCGAGCGCTTGGGTGATGATAAAACGACGATTACGATTGCAACAGGTAAGCCCGGTATTATTATTGGTCGCGGCGGATCTGAGATCGAGAATCTGAAGAAGAAGCTTGCCAAAAAATTCGGCAGAACATTCTTCATCAATGTTAAAGAAGTCCGCAATGTCGATATCGAAGCACAACTCGTCGCCGAGGGCATCGCAAAGCAACTGGAAGAACGTGTGTCTTTCCGTCGTGCGATGAAGCAGGCGATCAACCGCGCCATGAAGAATGGTGCTCGCGGCATCAAAACGATGGTGTCAGGTCGCTTAGGCGGAGCGGAGATCGCTCGCTTTGAGCAATACCGTGAAGGGACCATCCCTCTACACACATTGCGTGCCGATATTGATTACGGATTTGCCGAAGCGAAAACATCTTATGGACAGCTCGGCGTTAAAGTATGGATTTACAAGGGCGAAGTTCTTACAGTGAAGAACGTCGCGCAGGATGATAAGGAGGCGACCCCAGATGTTAATGCCTAAACGCGTTAAACGCAGAAAGCAGCACCGTGGGCGCATGAAGGGCAAAGCGACGCGCGGCAATCAAGTGACATACGGTCAGTTCGGTCTGCAGGCGCTTGAGCCGGCATGGGTCACGGGAAATCAGATTGAGGCAGCCCGTATCGCCATCAACCGTTATTTCAGACGTGGCGGAACAGTGTGGATCAAGATATTCCCAGACAAACCTGTTTCGAAAAAACCCGCTGAAACTCGTATGGGTAAAGGTAAGGGCGCTCCCGAATATTGGGTCGCCGTTGTCAAACCCGGCCGTGTCCTCTTCGAGGTCGCCGGTGTCACAGAGAAGCAAGCGCGTGAAGCGCTCAGGCTCGCAAGCCACAAGCTTCCCTTGAAAGTTCGTTTCGTCGAAAGTGAGCGTAAGTTCACCGAAGAGGAAATCGCGAAATTCGCGGAAGTCCAAGTGCTCGATGTGCCCGAAGAGCTTTTCTCAGACTCTGAGCTCGAGGAGATGGGCATCGAGGTTGACGGCGCGGCTGAAGGTGATGCGACAGCTGATGCCGAAGGTGGCGCGGAAGCTGACGCCGACGCAGCCGAGTAACAGGAGGTTTGAAAATGAAGGCGAAAGAATTACGTGAAAAAAATCAAGCCGAACTTGAAAAAGAGCTTCAGGAACTGAAGGCCGAACTTTTCAAGCTTCGTTTTCAACACGTCACGAACCAGCTCGCGAACCCGATGGAGCTGAAGCGCGTGAAACGCGATATTGCCCGAGTCAAGACGGTGATGCGCCAGCAAGAGCTCGGCCAAGTCATCTCAGGTTAAGGGGGAGAATAAATGAGCGAGCGTAAAGAAAGAAAACAGCGCGTTGGCATCGTGGTCAGCGATAAGATGGACAAAACCATCGTCGTCTCTGTCACAGAACACATCCGCCATCCGCTTTACAAGAAATACATCAGACGCACTGTCAAGATGAAAGCCCACGACGAGAACAACGAGTGTGGCATCGGAGACCGCGTCCGTCTGATGGAGACAAGACCTTTGAGCCGTGACAAACGCTGGCGTCTCGTCGAAGTAATCGAGAAAGCTAGATAATCCGGTGGAGTTCAGGAGGACAGGTCAATGATTCAAGTACAATCCAGGCTTAAATCCGCCGACAACACCGGCGCAAGGCAGCTGATGTGCATCCGCGTGCTAGGTGGAACGGGTCGTCGCTACGCCAATATCGGCGATGTGATCGTCTGTTCCGTCAAAGAAGCCGCGCCTGGCGGCACCGTGAAGAAGGGTGACGTTGTCAAAGCAGTCGTCGTCCGTACGAAATCGGGCATTCACCGCAAAGATGGCACCGTCATTCGTTTCGATGAAAACGCGGCAGTGATTTTAAAAGACGACGGGAACCCGCAGGGGACACGTATCTTCGGCCCCATCGCTCGTGAGCTACGTGAGAAGAATTACATGAGAATTCTCTCGCTGGCGCCCGAGGTTCTGTAAGGAGGAGAAGGATGTCTCGCAATAAAATTCATGTCAAAAAAGACGACCAAGTCTATGTGCTGACAGGCAAAGACGCGGGCAAGACCGGCAAGATCATTGCGGCTTATCCCGCGAAGGGACGCGTAATCGTGGAAGGTGTCAACATCGCCACACGTCACGTCAAACCGAAGTCGCAACACCAGCAAGGTGGCATTATTCGTCAAGAAATGCCGATCGACGCATCGAATGTGATGCTCGTTTGTCAGAAGTGTAAGCGTCCGTCAAAAGTAGGCAGAAAAGTCTTAGAGAATGGAGATAAAGTTCGTTACTGCAAATCATGTGACGCCACTATCTCTGTGATTAGCAAAGGTAAGAAGGGATAACGCATGAACAGATTACGTGATAAATATACCGATGAAGTTCGCGATGCCCTGATGAAGGAATTCGGCTACAGCTCGGTGATGCAGGTGCCAAGACTCGAGAAAATCGTTTTGAATATGGGTGTCGGCGACACGCGCGAGAACCCCAAGGCGATCGACTCAGCCGTCCGCGATCTCTCGACGATCGCCGGCCAGAAAGCCATCGTGACGTACGCCCGCAAATCAGTGGCTAACTTCAAATTGAGAGAAGGTATGGCAAACGGTGTCAAAGTGACGATTCGCGGCGATCGCATGTACCAGTTCCTCGATAAGTTGATCAGCATCGCGCTTCCGCGTGTTCGTGACTTCCGTGGCGTCAACCCGAATTCGTTCGATGGACGCGGCAACTATTCACTTGGCGCTCGCGAGCAGTTGATCTTCCCGGAAGTAGATTACGATAGCATCGACAAAATCAGCGGACTCGACATCATCATTGTCACAACGGCTGAAACAGATGAAGAGGGCATGGCGTTGCTTTCAGCGCTCGGCATGCCGTTCCGCAGATAAGGGGGAAACCATGGCAAAGAAATCTCAAGTTGTAAGAGCGCAACTCGATCCAAAATTCAGCACACGCCAGAAAAACCGCTGCCAGCTTTGTGGTCGTCCGAGATCGTATATTCGCAAATACGGCGTCTGCCGTCTTTGTTTCCGCGAACTCGCATACAAGGGGCA
>CAZBOM010000146.1:0-3994 GCA_964493375.1 uncultured Mageeibacillus sp.
TCATCGCCGGCTCTTCCGGTTTTACCTTTTAGTTTTTCTGAAGATGGTTTTGAAGCGATGATCGTTGGAGTCGAAGACGAGGGGATACGAGTCATCGAGTTCGCCTATGAGGGTGATCTCTACTCATGGTTAGATCAATTGGGTGAGATGCCCACGCCCCCTTATATCAAAGAGACGCTACGTGAACCTGAGCGCTATCAGACTGTCTATGCGAATGAGCGAGGCTCGGCAGCCGCGCCGACAGCGGGTCTTCATTTTACTGAAGAACTCCTGAGTAAGATTGAGTCTTCCGGTGTTAATATTGCGAGATTAACGCTTCACGTGGAACTTGGTACGTTTCGACCGGTAACGGAAGAAATCATCACTGATCATCCGATGCACGAAGAATGGTTCGAGCTTGGAAAGGAAGCCGCTAACCTTATCACAGAGACTAAGCGAAATGGCGGGCGCGTTATCTCTGTTGGAACGACAAGTTGTCGTGTGCTTGAGAGTGTTGCCGCCACACAACGTTTTGGCGACACCGACGCTCCGTTACAACCGGCCACGGGTGAAACAAAGCTTTTTATCTACCCGGGATTTCAGTTCCGCGTTATCGACGCGATGATTACGAACTTTCATTTACCGGGATCGACGCTACTCATGCTCGTCTCCGCATTGATGGGACGAGAGGCGATGCTCGGCACATACCGTGAAGCCGTGAAAGAGCGGTATCGCTTTTTCAGCTTTGGAGATGCGATGTTGCTTCTCCCGAATCTCAGAAAGATCGAAAGATGAAATAGGGGATGATATGCAAACACAAGATTATGCCGTTACATATGAGTTAAAACATACGTGCCGTCAGAGCGGGGCGAGATATGGCGTTGTCACCACGCCGCATGGCTCTTTTGAAACACCTGTTTTCATGCCGGTCGGAACGCGAGCGACCGTCAAGACAATGTCGAATGAAGAGCTCGAATCGATCGGTGCCAAGATCATTCTCGGCAATACGTATCATCTTTGGATGCGCCCGGGGACAGAGATCATGGATCTAGCCGGAGGGTTGCACTCATTCATGAACTGGAACAAACCGATTCTGACGGACAGCGGCGGTTTTCAAGTCTTTTCTCTCGCGAAATTAAACGACATAAAAGAAGATGGTGTCACATTTCAATCACATATTGACGGGTCGCGCCATTTTTTAACGCCTGAAAAGTCGATCGAGATACAAGAATCGCTCGGATCAGACATTATGATGCAACTTGATGAATGCACGCCTTGGCCGGCGGAAGAATCGTACGTCAAACACTCGCTTGAACGGACGACACGTTGGCTCGAACGATGTGTTAACGCGTGGAAGGATCCAAAAAAACAAGCACTTTTTGGCATCGTACAAGGCGGGACATTTGAACACTTACGCATTCAAAGTGCAAAGGAGATTACGTCTTTTGATTTGCCGGGTTATGGAATCGGAGGCCTGTCGGTCGGTGAGCCGGCAGAACTGATGTATGCCATGTTGGAGGCGATTATGCCTTTTATGCCACAGCATAAACCTCGCTATCTGATGGGGGTTGGATCTCCCGATTATCTCGTGGAAGGCTCGATCCGTGGCGTCGATATGTTTGATTGCGTTTTCCCCACGAGAATGGGGCGCAATGGTACAGCGCTGACATCGCTAGGTCGCGTCGTCGTGCGCAATGCCGTCCATGCTAAATCGTTTATTCCACTCGATCCACATTGTGATTGCTATGTTTGTAAAAATTACACGCGCGCATACTTACATCATCTTATCCGTTGCGGCGAGATTCTCGGATTGCGTCTCATGTCATGGCACAATTTATATTTCTTAATTGATTTGATGAGAAAGATTCGCGATGCCATTCAAAAAGATCAATTACTTAGCTTCCGTGATGAATTCTTTTCCAAGTATGAAAGAAGTGACAAATAGCCTTAATTTTGTGATACACTTTGATCTGTCCGGTATTATTGCTACTTTCTGACGGCAAAAAAACGAACGAATACCGACACATGACATGTCAAATCCAAGGAGGATCATGATGACCCTGTTTACCCAGTTTGTGCTCGAGACAACAGCTGCACAGCAACAAAAAACGGGCGGAGCGCTTAGTTTGCTTTATACGATGCTTCCGTTCGTCCTTATTATCGGTGTAATGTATTTCTTTACCATTCGCCCGCAGAAAAAACGCGAGAAAGAGCTTAAAGCAAAACTCGAGACAATTAAACCCGGTGATAAAGTGATGTCAATCGGCGGTATCGTCGGACGCATCGCCAATATTTCCGGTGATGAAGTGACAATTTACTCAGGTGTCGCGAACACGATGCTCACTTTTAAGAAGTCGGCGATCAGCACTGTTATTCCGCAAGGTTCTGACACCGAAGAATAATTTGATCTATTAGTTCTTTGCTGACTAATTCAGCGAGATCAGATGCTCAAGCAGCCGGGCAGCGCCTCAAGACGCCGTCCGGCTGTTCATTCACTGGCAATAAGTCGCATATTTTGGTATAATTACGGCTTGCCGGCACAACCACTACCCACAACTTAAATGCGGAGCAAATGATCTTTGGGACTTATTCCACAACATTCCATTGATGAGGTGATCAACGCGAACGATATCGTTGATGTCATATCGCGCTATGTTCGGCTTGAGAAAAAAAGTTCTCAGAATTTGTTTGGGCTATGCCCCTTCCATGAGGAGAAGACAGCTTCTTTTAGTGTTTCTCACAGCAAACAGATTTTCTACTGCTTTGGTTGTCACAAGGGTGGTAATGTGATCAAGTTTATTCAGGAGATTGAGCATATATCGTTTCCTGAAGCGATTCGCTTTCTGGCGGAGAGAGCAGGTATCGCAATTGAAGAGTCTGAAGAAGATAGTCGATGGCGTGAAAAGGTAGAGCGTGAAAGAGCGGCAGCTGAAGCGTTACTCGAAGCGGCGAGATTTTATCATACAAAGCTTGAAAGTCCTGAGGGACTAGAGGCTCGCAAGTACCTCGAGAAACGCGGCATTGATCAAGTGCTGCGCCGTAAATACGGATTGGGTTACGCACCTGAACACCAAGAGACTATGTATGAAGGTTTACGCAAGAAAGGAATCCCCGACAGCGCCATGCTTGACGCGGGATTAATTGCAAGAAGTTCGAGGCACGAAGGCTATTATGATTTTTTTCGCCATCGTGTGATGTTCCCCATCATCGATCGACGAGGTAAAGTGCTCGCTTTTGGAGGAAGAGCGATTCGCGACGGTGGTCCTAAATACATCAATTCACCTGATACCGTTGTCTACCAGAAAGGAAAGCATCTATTTGGGTGGCCGCAAGCCATTAACGCGAATGAGCGCGAATGGTTTCTTGTCGAAGGTTACATGGATGTGATTGCCTTGGCGAAAATTGGTATCAACCATGCCGTCGCGCCACTAGGGACGGCATTGACCAATTATCAGGCGAGAGCTATCGGTCGATTCGTCGATCGCGTTTATCTTTTGATGGATAATGACCGCGCGGGGAGAGAAGCGGCGCTTCGAGCGCACGAAGTGTTTGAGAGCATTGATGTTCCGGCGAGATTTATTTTGCTCAAGGAAGCCAAAGATCCGGACGACTACTTCAATAAGTTTGGATGTGAACGTTTGACGGCCGCACTGAAAGTTTCCCTTGACAAAACAGAGTATAGACTTGAACTTTTGAAGATGGATTTGGAAAGCGCGATTGGTGTTCCCGAGTCTGATTACAGAAACCGTGCCATTGACATTCTCGCTGAAGAAAACGATGGTGTTAAACGAGAGATTTACAGCGGACGCCTAGCGAAAGAATTGCAGCTCAATACGCGGATCATACTCAATGAGATTGAGAGACGCCGCGCCGTGTTGTCATTGGACCAAGAAGTCTCATCCGAACCAACCATATCTCAAAGGGTTGACGGTAAACCGAGAAAACGGAAAACGGGACGATACGTAAGTCGCGAGTTATTTTTATTGACGCTCCTTACTTTTCATCAACAGCTCGT
>CAZBOM010000147.1:0-3981 GCA_964493375.1 uncultured Mageeibacillus sp.
TTTAAAATCGTTTCTATATACTAAAGTTGTCATACTACGAGGCATGATGAATTCAATTTAGAACTGAATAGAGGTAGAAATTCATATGATCGAACTGAAGAATGTGAGCAAGAGCTATGACGGCGAAAAAAAGGCCGTCGACAATTTAACGCTCGATATATACGATGGCGAAATTTTCGGCTTTCTCGGTCCGAACGGAGCCGGTAAGACGACGACGCTCAAGCTTATTACGGGGCTCTTGTCACCCGATGCCGGATCAATTGCGATCAATGGTTTTGATATTGAGCGAAATGCGCTTGAAGCAAAACGTCAATTCGCCTTCGTCCCCGATAACCCGGAAGTCTTCACACGTCTAAAAGCCATCGAATATCTGCGCTTTATCGGCGATATTTACGGCGTTGAGAAGGAAATCCGCGAAGCGCGTGTCACTGATCTTTCAAAAAAATTCGGTATAGCCGATGTTCTCGGTCAGCAGATTAAAACGTTCTCCCACGGAATGCAGCAAAAACTTATCCTTGTGGGCTCACTTCTTCATAACCCCGAAGCTTGGATCTTAGACGAACCGATGACAGGCCTTGACCCTGCTTCCTCCTTTACGCTCAAAACGATGATGCGTGAACACGCCGATGCCGGCAAAACAGTGTTGTTTTCAACGCACGTGCTGGATGTCGCCGAAAAAGTCTGTGATCGCTTAGGAATTATCGACGATGGGAAGCTCATTTTCGTGGGAACAGTAAACGAACTGAGAGCACGCTATGAGGATGACTCTTCGCTTGAGTCATTGTTTTTGCGTCTTGTCAGTGACACTGAAAATGGGACGCATAGCGACGTGTTTGCCGGTTAGGCCTTTAGAATAGACGAAGGTATATTGACTTATGAAAAACTTTTTCATTCTCATGCGTCCTCTTTGGACAGAAATGATCGCAAACCTTGGTCAAGGGATGGGAGCATCGCGCGCTAAGAGGAAAAAAACAAATAAACAGCGTCCGAAATCAGTGACCATCTTGCTCGTGATATTTATTTTTGGGATGTTGATCTTTTATTCTTCCATGATTGGGATCGGCGTAACGAAAAATTTGATGATAATTGGCGCAGCCGATATGTACATACGAATGGTCTCGATCGCAGCACCTATTTTTGTCCTTATCTTCGGTGTTCTCCAAGCAATTCCAACCATGTACCATGAGAGCAGTATTGAATCGCTGCTCGTTCTCCCTGTGAAACCGGCGACGATCACGGCCGCGAAATTGACGCAAGCATTTGTGCCGATTCTATTGATTGCGACAGCCTTCCTGTACCCCTCACTTATTGCGCACGGTGTCATGACCCATCGCCCTTGGGCTTACTATCTGCAGACGATTCCCTTTATGTTGCTCGTCACAGTCGCGCCGTTTGCTGTGATAGCATTGTTCGTTTTAGTCATGATGCGATACACAAAGCTCGCACGAAATAAAGATCGGTTTCAGCTCGTCACATCGATTGTGACTATCTTGCTCATCGTTGGGTTTTCATTTCTTGTCAACATGCAGACATCCTTGGGGAATTTCGATACAGGAGGCATTTTTTCAAATCCTGCCACGAGTGCCATTATCGGCAATCTCGTTAAATATCTTCCGACCTCAGCTTTCAGCACGGCCATGCTCATTAACGCTCATTCTTGGAATTCTATGACTTACGGTCTCATGGCTTTCGGTATTAATGTTGTTGCCGTGGCTCTTTTGCTTCTTGTCGCCAACAAAATTTATATCCGTGGAGTCTTGGGTGTTAAAGGAAGCAAAAAGGTAAAACGTTTGACAGAGGAACAGACCATTCGTGAATTAGCGCCGAGGAGTGCTTATCGGGCGCTTATCAGCAAAGAGTGGAAATTGCTTCTTCGGACGCCCGCTTTTTTTACTCAAACTATTTTCTTTGCGCTATTTATGCCATTGTTTATGATTGGTACTTTTGCTTTTAGCTTCTCTAGAACGAATGGGATGGCAGACGCAAGCTCTAATCTTGTCGGATTCCTTCGACAACAGGTCGCTTCAGGCATGTGGCAAGATTCTTTCTGGATTATTGTTTTAGTCGTAGGCAGTGTCGCAACCTTCTTTAGCGGGACGACGCTCGTCTCCGCTTCGGCGATCTCTCGACAAGGAGCGACATTCAGCTACTCAAAAGTAATCCCCGTGCCGCTTCGGACGCAAGTTTTTGCGTGGTTGACACCCGGCTTTAGCTTGATGCTTCTCATCTGGGTCGTGTTGACGGTCGGTCTCGCGATCATCCTTCAAATGCCCCTCCATCTCGCGCTGATCGTTTTCTTTATCGCGATGGTCAACTGCTACTTCATCCAATTGCTAGGCTTTTGGACCGACATGAAAGCCCCCGTACTCAATTGGAGCAATGAGATGGAAGCCGTTAAGAACACGCGCGCCTCGCTCGTCTCATCGCTTGGGAATATTGTTTATATCGGGTTGGCTGTCGCGCTCGCGTTCCTTGTTAGAACGATCACAGGCAAGGATCCGATGGTAACAGGTCTTGTCATCATCGCGTTTTATGTTCTCGTCGCCGTGTTGACAACGATTCTCGTGAAGAGAACGGCGAGTCGGTTGTTCCAAACGGTGGAACTCTGACATAATGATGTAGACAGCCTTATGCTTGCTGTCTGTTGATGAAGTGTGTTCTCACACAGTGACAAAAAAGTGCGTTCGGGAAATAGACCCATGATCATGCCACAGTGAACAACGGTGACCGACCTCAAATAGCAAGGAGCAAGTGAATGACAAAACTAATCGGAAATCTCGTGTTTGGCCAATCCGGTGGACCGACCTCGGTGATCAACTCAAGTGCGGCGGGAGTTTTTCTCGAAGCGCTCGATCATCCCGATGTCATTGAGAAAGTCTATGGGATGCGCCATGGTATTGAAGGTGTTCTTAACGATGAACTATTCGACATCGGACAAGAAGATCGCAAAGAGCTTGAATACTTGATGGGGACACCGTCCTCGATCCTCGGCACATGCCGATATAAAATTGCATCACCGGAAGTCGATGACACTGATTTGCGCAGAATTCATGAAATTTTAGCAAAACGAAACATACGCTATTTTTTCTACAATGGCGGCAATGACTCCATGGACACGTGTTTAAAGGTAAAACGCTATTTGGAGGCGAAAGAATACGATTGTCGCGTAATCGGGATACCCAAAACAGTCGATAACGACTTGTTCGGGACTGACCATTGCCCGGGGTTTGGATCGGCCGCGCGCTATGTCGCGACAGCCATTTCTGAAGTCTGGCATGATGCCCATTCGTACAATATACCGATGGCGATAGTATTCGAGTGCATGGGACGTCACGCGGGATGGCTCGCGGGAGCTTCCGCCCTTGCAGGCGTGATCGGTCGTGGACCTGATCTTATCTATCTACCTGAGGTTCCTTTTGATATTGATCAAATGTTTGAAGAGGCACGCAAAGTTCTCGAGAAGAAAAACGTGGTACTCATCAGTGTATCGGAAGGTATTATGACGGCTGATGGCCGTCTCGTCGCGGAACAGCTGTCAAGCCGCGCGACAGATTCATTCGGACATAAACAACTCGGTGGTGTCGCCGCGCTGCTTGCCGATCAACTCGGAGAGAAACTCGGCTTAAAGGTTCGCGGGATTGAGTTCTCGTTGCTCCAACGTTGTGCGTCACACGCGGCTGCCGGCCGCGACATTGACGAAGCCATCCTCGCCGGTCGATCAGGCGTTCAAGCGGCTTTAGAAGGAACAAGTGGCGTGATGATGGGCTTCAAGCGCTCTGAAGCAGGTCCCTATCGTTGTGACATTGTCCATGTCCCGCTCGCCGAGACAGCCAACAAAGAAAAAGTCGTCCCGCGCTCATGGATCAATGAGGCCGGCAACTACGTCACACAAGATTTTATCGATTACGCCTTACCTCTCATCCAAGGCGAACCATATCAACAACACGAAAACGGTCTCCCTCGATTTGCGAGACTGAAGAA
>CAZBOM010000148.1:0-3974 GCA_964493375.1 uncultured Mageeibacillus sp.
ATAAGGTGGAAGCGGGGCGGAGCCGAAAGCCGAACATGGCCCCTGAGCCGCAGATGTGAGCGAACATCAACTGAATAATAAGTCGATGTGAGTTAAGATCTGACGGGTGCGCCCGTGATAGCGCCGGAGTATGGTGGTACTCTTTGAGGCTTATCTCGCGAGGGGTAGGCGAATCCGGGTGGTAACACGACGTTCATCGCTCGTCCCGGAATCCTTTTTAGGGTTCTGAGACGAGCGTTTTTTATTGTGAGGAAAAGACATGAGCATTTTAAGAGTTGAGCATCTGAGAAAATCATTTATGCTCGACAAGGCGATGGTCAATGCCGTCGATGACGTCTCCTTTTCTGTCGAGAAAGGAGAAGTGTTCGGCTTGATTGGTTTGTCCGGCGCGGGTAAATCAACACTCGTTCGCTGTCTCAATTTATTGGAGCGACCGGAGGCCGGTGAGATTTGGTTCGACGGATTGAATTTAGTGGAACAAGAAGACAGCGTCCTCCGCGAGAAACGACGTCAGATGGGGATTATCTTCCAACATTTCAATTTGTTTATGAGAAAAACCGTTTGGGAGAATGTCGCGTATCCGCTTCGGATTGCCGGACAAACAAAGAAAGAAATCACGCCTCGCGTCGATGAGTTGCTCGACTATATCGGCCTTTCAGCCCATGCGCGCTCGTACCCTGCGGAACTGTCAGGCGGGCAGAAGCAACGCGTCGCGATCGCGAGAGCTCTCGCGCTAAAGCCGAGGCTGTTACTATCTGATGAAGCGACATCGGCCCTCGATCCCGTCAATACGGAACTAGTCTTATCCATGCTACGAAAAGTCGTCGATGATCTCGGTATTGCGGTCGTTCTCATTACACATCAGATGGAAGTGGCGAAATCACTGTGTGACAGGATTGCCGTGATGGAAAACGGTCAAATCGTCGAAGAGAACACCGTGGAGGAGCTCTTCCTGCGCCCGCAAAAATCCATCACACGCCATATGGTCCGAGGATTCGATGAAGATATTCCTCTTGAGCGATTAACGGAACTGACGGCTGCACCTGTCTATCGGCTCGGCTTTCGTTCTCAATCGGTTAAACGGCCCCTTATCTCAGATATATCGAGGAGGTTTAACATCGATGTCAATATCCTAGCCGGCAATATAAATGCGCTCGTCGGCGGCGATGTGGGGTATCTTGTCGTCTCTTTTGAAGGACAAGATTCGACGGTCCGCGAGGGGCTCAATTGGCTTGTTCAAGAAGGCGTTGAAGTCCTCAAATTAGAACCATCGAATGGTCAGTTTAACGGCCTTGTCATTGATAGTGAAAAGGAGTTATCAAGATGAATGAGTTTGTTCAAGCCACATGGGAAACGGTCTACATGGTTCTGACGAGCAGTTTGTTTGCCGTGATATTCGGGTTGCCTCTTGGTGTTTTTCTTGTCTTGTCAAGACCGGAGGGATTGGTTCCAAAGCCGAGTCTTTACCGCGTGCTTGATGTTGTGATCAACGTGCTCCGTTCAGTCCCTTTCCTAATCTTGATGATTGTCGTCTTTCCGCTTTCTCGTGTCATTGTAGGTCGAGCGACCGGTACGACGGCGACCATTGTGCCCCTTACCATTGTCGCGATTCCGTTTGTAGCGCGCATCATGGAACAGGGGTTGCTCGAAGTCGATTACGGCGTTTTAGAAGCGGGACTCGCTTGTGGTGCGAAAGTCGGTCAGCTCGTGAGGACAGTTCTCATCCCTGAAGCGCTTCCCGCACTCGTCAACGGCATCACCATTACTGTTATTAATATCATCGGCAACTCCGCCATGGCCGGCGCGATTGGAGGTGGGGGATTAGGAGATCTCGCTATTCGCTATGGCTTGTATCGAAGAAACGAGTTGAACTTGTGGGTCTCTGTCGCCATCATTGTCGCTTTCGTGCAACTAGTGCAGTTTGTCGGGCGACTGATCGAAAATCGACTGCGTCGTGATGCGACGACAACGGCACTTTAAGCACATGGTGAAAGACCAAGCATAGCTTGATCTGTGATCGTACGGCAAGTGTTCTTAAATAAGCATCACAAAGGGAGTTAACGCTCATTACTAGATGAGCGTTTTGAATAAAACAATAAGATCATCTGAATGGATGGTCACGCTACAAAAAGTTGAGGTAGAAAAAATGAAAAAACAAACGTACAAGAAAAAAGGGTTATGGATTATCTTGATTATTGCCTTGTCAATTTTCGTATTGACAGTATCGGCTTGTGGTAAAAAAGACGAAACGAAAATTGTCGTCGGCGCCAGTCCGTCACCGCACGCGGAAATTCTAAAAGAGATTGTTGACGATCTGAAGAATGAAGGCGTGACACTTGAAATCAAAGAGTATAGCGATTATAAAACACCTAACATCGCGCTTTCCGATGGTGATATCGACGCTAATTTTTTCCAACATATTCCGTATTTTGTCACGGAAAACCGTGAAGGAAAGTTTGGACTTGAGATTCTGGGTGGCGTCCACGTGGAGCCAATGGCGCTGTATTCGACAAAGCACAAATCGCTTGATGCGCTGCCGGATGGAGCTGAGATCATGATTCCGAATGATACGACGAACGAAGGGCGTGCTCTGTTAATTCTTCAAGAAGTGGGGCTGATTAAACTGAAGGAGGGTGTCAGCATCACGGCGACACCCAAGGATATCGCTGAGAATCCGAAAAATCTAAAATTCACGGAGCTGGAAGCGGCGACTATTCCTCGCGCTTACCAAGATGCCGATGGCGCGGTTATCAATGGAAACTATGCTATTGAACATGGGTTAAACCCTGTCAAAGACGCGATTGCGATTGAAGGCTCATCGAGCCCTTATGTCAATGTGGTTGCCGTTAAAGATGGGAATGCCGAGAAAGATGCTCTCCAAAAACTACTCAAAGCGCTGCAAAGTGACAAAGTGAAAAAATTCATCGAGACAAAATACAATGGTGCCGTCATCCCCGCGTTCCAATCGAAAGAGACGGCCGATAAGCTCGGATCCGATTACTAGCATTTCGTTTCAAGAGTGCACTAATCATTGACTAATTAATAAAAGGAGAAGGGAGTGCCTCACAAACCAGTCTGTGGTTTCTTGAGACACTCCCTTCGAAAGAGCCGGAACTCTCTATACTGTTAAGGATCAATCATTAGTCTGTTTGCTTTTTAAGCTTGATGGCGGTGGCGATGACGAGAGCTCCTGCTAGGAACAATATCATGCCGATGCCCCAATAGCGACTTTGATTCTCGCCAGTCGTAGGTGTTCGCTCGGGAGGAATTACCTCTTGTTCTTTAGGCTCTTCCTCGTCGGGTAGATCTTCATCACCCTTGACTTCTTCAGGTGAATAGCTGTTCTTCACAGTAAATCCTGTCATGGCATCGCCTGTGATTGTTTTCGTGTATTCTGTCGGGACTTGCTCTTCATCGACCGTATAGACAATTTTTTGACCGTCTTTGTATTCGTCGAGTTCAGTAAATGTTCCCATCCATTGATTGTTCGAGGACAATGTCAGTGTCAGCCCTGTGTCAATGCCGTTGGCATAGAGTTTGATGACCACTTCAGCGGTGCGCTTCCCATCTACATCATTGGCGTCATCCCAAACTTTGACAACTGTCACGCTTGTCTTGCCAGGTGTGTGCTTATTCTTAACGTTGTAACCATCGTATTCAGCAGAGTAGTTCGCGATCGATTCTTCCGTGATCGCGTAAACGATCTCGACACCGGCTTCGAATTTCGGGAGATTCTCAAACTTCCAAGTCCATCCGTCTGATTCGGTCACGACTTTGCTGTCGACGATAACACCGTTTTTCAGCAAGTTGATCGTAATCTCAGCAGGGCGGATACCGTCTTGGTTGTCGTTGTCATCCCACGTCTTGGAGCCCTCGATGTCGACGGTCGCGGGAATGTGTTTGTTCAGAACGTCGTAGCCGTCGACAATCGCTTCGTATCCGTCGATCACCTCTTCAGAAATGGAGTAAACAAT
>CAZBOM010000149.1:0-3966 GCA_964493375.1 uncultured Mageeibacillus sp.
TGAAAACTAGGGGGTAACGATGAGTAAGCAGGTTGCGCGATGACTTGAAGAACTCTAACGCTTCCTCTTCCGGAGATTTATTGCAATAATCGTGATGGTGGCGATAACTGCAACAGCTAACAAGCTGATTCCGATCACCAACATGCTGTTGCTTTCACCTGTTTTGGGTACTTCTAATAATGAAGCAAATCTTGATTCAGACACAGTCTGCCCGAACACATGGATGTTCTGAAATATGGTCACACTCAAGATTGTCAAGGTAGTGAGCAAAATTAGCATTTTCGATTTCATAGACGTACCTCCTAATATGCCACTCGTACGAAAATCAATTTATCTATCAAAAATAAGACATTATCCATGATTACGGAAAAGCTTTTACAACAACTTACACGATTCATTATACGCCAGAGAGACTTTCAAACGATTTGTTCAGCATCTTTTTATATGGTGAAAGGTAAAAGACTATTGAACGTCATTTGATTTTTATTGTTAAGCAAAAACTTCCTTCCGGTAGACATGAGGGCAGATTCCGAAAACATCTTCCAACATTTCGCTAAAAGGGTGCGCATGCAGTTCCGCATAGCGCACCCTTCGTCACGACTAGCTCGAATCTATATCTGTTCTATCTTTTCGTTCTATCTTTTTGTCGTCTCTCAACTCGACTGGCGACCACCAGAAAACTTCCGGCCAGCAACAATCCAATGCCCAGCATGAAAACCGTTTGGCTTTCACCTGTCTTTGGAGTCTGCGGTTGTCTACAAGTTGACGTTGTCTCGGAAGAAACAATCGTCATCGTCATTCGCTCACTTGTAGTCGATTCTGAAGTTATCTGTTCCGTCGTTGTCGGCTCACTGATAAACCGTTCACTTGTCATTGGTTCAGAATTGATGACTACGGGCTCCGTTCTTGTCGGTGTGGTGACGGGAACTCTTTCATTCTCAAGTTCTATCCGTATGGGATATCGGCTATCTGATTGTTCTAAAATACTGATTTCGGCTGGTTCAATCGCACACCTGTACCCCGGCGCTTCTTTCGTTTCGATGAGATTATATACTCCGATTGGCAACCCCATTATTCGGATATTTCCCTTGTCATTTGTGGAAATAACCACGTCTCCCGCTTCTTCAGCGACACCTTCCCAGAGATACCAGCTTAGTGTTTTGTCAAACACAAATTTTTGCGCTTCACCTTGGTTGTTGTGAATCTCAAATTCTACTCCTTCAAGCGCGTGACCGGAGTCGCTGTCTTTTTTAAAGATTTCTACACTTGTCAGATTGTTTCGCATAACGACTGTTTGAACATCGCCTGAATCTGACACAGTAAACTCGATATCAGTCGCGATCGTATAGCCATCCGGGGAAATGATCTCCCGTAGAATATACGCTTTTCCAATCACCAGTCGCTCTATCCTATGCGGTGTGTCGGTTGACACCCACTCCTCTACCACGTCGCCTGTCACTTTGTCGATGACCTGGAGAGTCGCGTCGGGAAGCTCTTCGTCGCCGGTGATCTGTTTCTTGCTGATATCAATCTTCGTCGGATGGTTCTGAACGAGCATGTCCAATGCTTTTCCGACAAGCGGTATCTCGACATATTCGGTGTCTCTCGTGATCTCAAATGTGATGTCATCGATCGAGGCGTAACCATCAGGCACCTTAGTTTCTCTCAAGGTATATGTGCCGATAGGTAGCCCACCGTATGAGAGCGCGATGCCGTCCGCATTCGTGATGAGACGGTCAATCATCGTCGGGACACCATCGATAATGACCGTCCACTTAATGAGGTTGTTCTCGCTGTCATACACTTGGAACTCAACGCCTTGAAGCGGTGTGTTCGTGTCCGAATCAGACTTTTTAATCCGTAAATTTAAGAGCACTTGTTCATCACGGATGTAGCATGTTTCCATCTTATCGTTGATCCTAATCATGACTTCATGGTCATCCCGATTGATGTAATACTCGTCCGGTGCGTTCGTCTCACGAACCATGTACGTTCCGTATCGGAGTGGAGGCGTCACCACTTGCCCGTTTGAGTCACTGGTAAGTGTTCCAATGGGGTTTCCATTTAGATCGACGGCGAGATTTCCATCGCTATCATACAGCTCGAATGTTGCGCCTTCGATCGGCTCCGCGCCGACGAGTGAGAGTTTGATGATCCGGATTCTTCCTCGGATCGGCTCATTCTCGATTGTCGCTTCGACGTCCACGATCGGGGTGTGCATGTCCTCATATACGAGCTCTAATGTATAGACGTTCGGGTTCGGGATGTAGCCTTCGGCAGGCGAAACCTCATGTACGGTATATGTCCCAAGCGGCAGCGCTTTGGTGGCCGCTTTCCCGTCCGCGTTCGTCGTTAACGTTTCGACGGTGGTACCACTTTCATTTTTGACGTCGAAGATCACGCCTTCAATCGGCTGATTCGTGCCTCCATCGAGTTTGACAATCTTGATTTGTCCTTGAGCGCGTTGATTTGTATATTCAACGGTTACGGTAACTCCGGAACGAATAGTCATCTGTTTAACGGTTTCGTCGCGAAAATAAGGCGCAGGTACCGATACTTCTCGAACATACACCGTCGTTCCGTTCGCAATGTTAAACGATTGGTCGTCTGTTGTGCCGTCCGCTTTCGTGGTCACGCGAATAGTGCTTCCATCGGGGAATGATGAAGATTGCGAGAGATCAAAGACAGTTCCCGGCACCACTTCGCCTGTGACTGCATCTTTCTTAATAATCCGCACCCGCCCTTCCGATGGTGCATTCTCGATCGGACTATCAAAATATTTTGTGTTGATTTTGCCCATCTCGATTTCGATTGTTTTTGGAGTTGGATCGAGCGAATAACCCGTCGGGGCTTTTGTTTCAACCAACGTATAAACGCCGGGCGCAAATTCTTTATCAGAGGTAAATGAAGACGAAGACATCACAATGTGCTTGTGAACAGCATCGGTTGAGTCTTTCAAGTCAAATTCTGCCCCTGCTAATTCTGTGCCTGTCACCGTATCAGTCTTTTTAATACTAAAACCGCCGAAATCATGGGGCACATGTGTCCATCTCATTCGAAAGACATTCGAGATAAAGTAACCTTTATTCGGATCGCCAGTGTTCCAATCTCGATTGTACCAATTTGAGTTAATCCACTCGGCCCCTCGCGATGAACTCATGGAAATGAAATAGCTTGTATTGGGATTGTAGTTAGGGATTTTCAGATAAGCATTCTCAGCAGGCGTCACCTTGCCTATAACGAGCGTGGCGTGTTGATTGGCTCCATTGGATATTGGGTCAGAGACAGCATTTCGGTTGCCTGTAATGACAATATCTCCCAATTGCAGGGTCGCCGTATCAATCGGCATGTCGAGTTTTTGAACTATACTTGAAGCAGCGGTCAACTGCTGACGAAGAATGCCTACTCCGGAAGTATTGAAAACGAGCCCATTACTATTCGTGAAGGCGTGTCTTGTGGCAAGCGTATCCTCAATTGAATGGTACTTTCCATTAATCTTGGAAGCAGTCGCTGTGTATAAAACATGCGTGACTAAATCAACACAACAGAATTTTCGTGTTGAGCTTTGAAGCGGGATATACTCCGATCCTTGCAACACATTGTTATACCCGTACCCCAATTGATTTGCTCGATCAACATGTGCTTTCGCAGCACGCAATAGCCGCTCTCGAGAAACCATTATGTCTTGCGGTTTTATTGATGCTCTTTGGTTAGCTGTATAGGCTTGAACCTCTTTCTGAATACTTATAGGGATTAAAGTGAAAATAAAAGTCAACGCAAATAATAGACAGAGTGCTTTTAAAAAACGTTTTGACATCTGCTTATCTCCTTCTATGACTTACTAAGACATTAGAATGGAGAGCCCTTTGATTAGGCACTTGATTGCTCACTTTAGACGACGATGTCAGACAGATTGTCGTTTTATTAAAGATTCACTATAGATTAAATGCGCGCCACCACCTTGAT
>CAZBOM010000150.1:0-3916 GCA_964493375.1 uncultured Mageeibacillus sp.
AAAATCGTCACACTCGCAGGTAGCCGTATCTATACGAGTATGGCGAACAACGACGATACGCTCGAAGAGAGCTTGAAAGCTTTCGATGAGGTGTTCAGCAACATAGAGTAAGCGAAAGCGCTCTTTGCCAAATAATCTTTAGAAATGAAAAATAATCTTTAGAAATGAAAAATAATCTGGAGGACAGAAAAATGATTCAAAAACTAGACGACGTGAATATCGGTCACGCGTTTCCTGAGGTAGCTTTCTCAGAAGACTATATCATCGCAACTTACCAAGTTCGAATTAAGACGAGTAGTATCGAACGGTTAGCGCTCGCGCTCGCCGATGAGCAGACGACAGGTACATGGATTAAGGTCGGCGCCGACTCCGTTGAGAAAAAGAAAAAATTCGGCGCGAAAGTCGTCGCGATCTATGAAGTCCCCGATACAGGCGGTGACTACGTCGAAGATTTGCCACCACTTCATATCGTTCAAGTCGCCTTCCCGATGGAAAATTTCGGCACGAGCTTGCCGATGTTGCTGACGACATTGTTCGGAAATATCTCAGCGTCCGGCATGGTCAAGATGATTGACTGCGCGTTCCCGAAACGCTTCGTGGAGAAATTCGTCGGCCCCAAGTTTGGTGTCGAAGGGTTGAGAGAAGTGCTCGGCGTCAAAGATCGCCCACTATTGAACGCGATGATTAAACCGAATATCGGATGGACCCCTGAAGAAGGCGCGGAGATCTTCTATAACGCGGCGAAAGGTGGCGTCGACATCATTAAAGATGACGAATTGCTACCTGCCGATGAGCCTTACTGCCCGTTGAAAGATCGCGTCACACTGTTCATGGAAAAAGAGCGTCAAGTCTTTGAAGAGACAGGCGAGCGCACACTATACTCCGTAAACATCACCGATCGTATCGATAAGATTAAAGATAACGCTTATCGCGCGCTCGAATACGGTGCGAACGCGCTCATGCTCAACGTGTACACGGCGGGGCACGGTGCGTTGCAAATGCTCGCTGAAGACCCGAATATCAATGTTCCCATTCTCGCCCACGTCGATTTTGTCGGAGCGTACGCCAACTCGACTTACACTGGATTATCGGCACCGCTGATGATCGGTAAGATTACACGTCTGGCAGGTGGTGACTTCCAGATCAACGGACACCCTTGGGGCAAATTCCCTGTTCCGTACAAAGTCTTCTATCGCAGCTTCAAATACTTCACGCAACCGTGGTGGAATATCAAGCCGATGATGTATGCCGCGTCGGGCGGGACAACGCAACTCGTTGTCAAGAATTGCATCGATGCCGTCGGCACCGATGTCATCTTGGCCGCCGGCGGTGGCGTTCACGGTCACCCGGACGGCAGTGAGGCGGGAGCACGCTCTATGCGTCAAGCGATCGACGCGGCCATTCAAGGCATCGATCTGCTCGAGTACGCCAAGACACACAAGGAGTTGATGCGTATGGCGACGATGCTCAGCCCCGACATCATGAAGAATTTCGATCTGATGAAATAAAAAATCAATCGACTGACGAGGGCTGCAGATCGTCTGCAGCCTTCTTTTATTAATTGGAGATCACATTCTCGTAAAGTCGAAAACGCGTGATGATAGAAAGAGGGGAGTGCTTAATAAGTGTTCGATAAAATACTTTTTCTCGATTTTGACGGAACAATCACGGAGGAAGACACCTTAAACGGAAGTCTCAAGCGCATGATTGACCCTCATATTTATGAAGAAAAGAACCGCGAACTTTTGGAGGGCAAGTACACTTTAAACGAAGTGCTTCGCATGGGATTCAGCTTAATACCCTCAGCGAAAATGCCGGATATTTTGGACTATGTACGATCTGTGCCGATTCGTCCGGGGTTCGAAGACCTGTTAATTTCTATGAAAGCCTTAGATATTCCCGTTGTTGTTATTTCAGGTGGCTTAAAACCTTATATTGAAGAGAAACTCGCGCCTTATCGCGACAAGATTCTCGATGTTTACAGTATTGAGGTCGACACCTCTGGCGAATTCATCTCGCTCCTTCCTGAATATGAGGAGGGCGGGGAACTAATGCAAAAGACAAGGATCATGCAACAATATGATTACAAGACAGCGATTTGTGTAGGGGATAGCCACACCGATGTCCGCATGTCCTTAGCCTCTGATATCGTCTTCGCTCGAGACCTTCTCGCAGTATTATTGGTGAAGCAAGGCGTATCGTTTCAAAAATGGGAAGACTTTGTTGCTGTGAGAGATGGCATAGAGGCACTTTTCTAGTGTTTCTACAAAACTATTTTTCTTATCTGATTTTATCTGAACCAAAATACAATATGGTGATGGTCGGGGCACTTTAAGGAGTGCCCTTTATTATTCACATGGTCAAAAAAGGGTTGTTCTCTATGGTGATTGCAAAAATGTTCGGCACGTGTCAACAATCTCAATATTATAACAAGATTGTATCGGGAATAATATAAAAATGTATATATCAATGAATAAAGAATAAATAAATACAAAATGCAAAAAAAATACCAAGAAATCTCAAGATTAAAGTAGACAGTTGGCAATGATGGCTTTATGATGACGTTAGAAGTTTATTTAAAAACTGTCATCCATAACGAATGGCTGATTGCACTGCGATTGCAGCTATCGCATGGAGGTTATTATGAAACGTATCAGTTTGAAGAGAGATCTATTGATCTTAATGTTAGTACTTTGTTTTGTTGTATCTCTGGGTATCTTTTTGACATCGAAGAATGCGTCCGCGGCGATGACCGTTTCATTCAACTCTAAACTTGTTAAACTCTATCATCCGAATGATCATCGTCTTAATACAACGTTGAGGTTATTTCGAATTGACGAAGATGGTAACACAAGTGGCGAAATTGCGCGATTCGAGACAGATCCTCTACAACCATTTCCCACATATGATCTTGAAGAATTTGCTGATTTTAATAAGGAATATTATCAAATTGTGCTTGATAAATGGGATAAAGACTACCTTCCGGTAGGTGCTAAAAATGATGATTATAATTTAAAGTTCTTTGATCTTAGCATTCAAGGAGGAAAGTTAAGGTATAGAGAATCATATAAAGACGGTGAACCATGGAAAGACACACTCGATGATCTTCATTTCGAGTTCCTTCTTGAGAAGAAGGCCTATATATACTACGGACTAGAGATGGATGGAATCCCAGGGGAGCAATTAGTTGGAGCTAAAATGGAAATCAAAGAGGGTTTATTATACGCACACGAATTTGATACAACTGATGCGCTCCAAGAATCTAATAATCTCTCGAGAAATAGAACATACGAGTACATAGAAGTTCAAGCACCTCCGGGGTTTACGAATAAAGCCAATCCCATCGAATTTATGGTTGATAAAGATGGTAAGTTACAAATTACTAAAGGTCATGGCATCATTCGCGAAAAAGATGGCCTCCCTTGCCTAATCATGACGCACGATAAAACAGAGCTTTATGAGGTCAATGTCTCAGCCGTTCGTAAAGTGAGGAATGAATTGCTAGCCGATGTGACGATTCAGTATATTGATGTTAATAAGCCGGCGATAAAGAAAACAGTGATAACGAAAGCGGATGCATCTTCTACTATTGGCGGCTTAATCCCGGGCATCGTCTACAATGTTAAACCGATAAAAGCTCCATTAGAATATGAACTCTTTGGCCTTAGTGAGTATGATTTTAAACTAGAAGGTGGAGTTCTTCATTCGGTATGACGGTGCAACATGGTTACCCAGAGATAAGAACGAAATCATATTCGACTACCATTACATGTGGGACCTAGTACTTAGTAAACAAGATAAGGACGATCTGGGTAAAGAACTTGTGGGAGCTGAGTTACAGTTTGGATGGCCAGGATGGCCTGATTGGGTGAAAGAAAAATCCGGTCCGCCTCTATTCCCAATGGCAGTAAAAGTT
>CAZBOM010000151.1:0-803 GCA_964493375.1 uncultured Mageeibacillus sp.
AAGGTTCACCGAGAACTTCTGCCGCGGGCGTAATCGGATACAAACCCAATCCCGAGCGAGCATCAAATCTCTCACTCGACGTATTATTCATCGCAGAAGGTCTTTCAAAGCGATCGGCGTATTCTCGCAATTGGTCAAATAAATTTTGCCCTTCCTCCACATAGCCTTTATAGAGCGCACATGTTTCCACAAGGTTGGTCTTTTTTGATTCCAAACCTTTAATGACCTCATCAAAGGCTTTTTCTTCATCACGTCGTTTCGCTCTGTACAAGAAAAGTTCCTGTTCGGCGCGAGTGCGAGCGGAACTGATGATGGCATCACCTTCGAGTCGCGCTTCGCGGAGAATGTCGGCTGTGCGGCTGAGTTCTTCCTCACGCTCTTTGAAAACTTGGAGTTGCGTTTGAAGCTCCTCTAGTTTCGACGTTGTTTCCGACAATTTGCCTGTCAAGTTTTCATGTTCTTCCAATAATGCTCGGTGTGTTTCTTCGAGCTCGGCAAACTTCTCGGCGCTGATACCACTTTCAACCGCGACAACTCGCCCACCGACTTGATCAATGGCTGTTTCAGTCGTTTGATCTGCTTCCCGGCATGTTTCTCCGAGCTCCGAGCTTTCGATCGCTTCAGCGCTTTCCTTCGATTCCGACAATTCTTCAAGAGCCATATCGTCGGCAAAAGAATCTTCCGTCGGCTCGGCTTCGCTCTTCCATTTCGCGAGAAGCGCTTCCAGCTTCGACGGATCTTCAGCCGCTTCAATCAGTTGAGATTTCATTTTTTCGACACTTCGATGTTGTTCTTCCACAAGT
>CAZBOM010000151.1:813-3871 GCA_964493375.1 uncultured Mageeibacillus sp.
CAGACATCGCGTGCATGGATCAAGAGATCTTTGAATTTGCTGTAGACATCGCCTTTGTCAAAACCGAACATGGATGTCTTGATGTCGA
The DNA here is from genome assembly GCA_964493375.1 of uncultured Mageeibacillus sp. GTDB lineage: Bacteria > Bacillota > Clostridia > Saccharofermentanales > DTU023 > UBA4923. The sequence continues at coordinate 902 of CAZBOM010000151.1, forward strand.
GCTTTTTCACAAAAGCAACCATTTCTTTGTCAAAACGATATTTGATGATTGGTTCCATGGCAATTCTCCTGTTTTCGCGCTATTCCTTACGTTGATCAGTTTGTGATTGATCTTATGATAGCTCCGCTTCATCGATGTGATGATGACTCTTACGTTGATCGGTTTGTGATTGATCTAATGACAGCTCCGCTTCATCGATGTGATGATGACTCTTACGTTGATCGGTTTGTGATTGATCTAATGATAGCCTTTTTTTCATTATTGGTAAGAGGTTGTATCGTTTCAAAACATACCAAAGGCCTAAGATCGCGATTCCGGCGGCTGTCATGAGCACACCTGTGTAGAAACCGACGGGGACAAATCGCGCGGTGATCGTGTTTTCGCCCTCGCTGATCGGAACGATGATGAAACAGCCATGAATCGACTCGGCTTCCGTCACTTTCCCATTCACTTTGAATGTCCATCCCGGATTTACCGTGGTGGGTAGGAACAAATAACCTTTTTCCGGTGCTGTGATCGTTCCGGAGAAGGAGCTGGTCGCAAATTTATCTAAGTTGAGCGTATGGGTTGCCAGCTTCTCACGAGAAGCTTTCCACGCCGCTTGATCGAGCCGGTTGACGCTGGCGCGGAAGACGCCGTCAACGGCTTTATCTGAACTCATGCTGACACGGAAATGTAATTGTGTGCCCGCTTTGAGAAAGCCGACATCTCCTATACCGCGTTTACCGCTACCGAGCTGGAAGAAATCTTCTTTTTCATTTCTGATGAAACCGTTGCTATAGGTGATGCCAACGGATACGTCTTCCCAAGTGATATAGTAGATACCGTCCACTTGCACGTTGTAGACAAGAAATGCCCATTCACTATTCCCTTGATCGCGCACGACGCGGAAAGAGTACGGATCGGAAGACGGCTCAACGAAACAACCTTCCTGTCCCCAAGGGACAAATGACTCTTTAATGAAAGTATTCGGTTGACCTCCGAGAGCTGCCAAAAGCTGGTTCTGGACATCGAGATGATCCTCCGGCAGAGGCTCGCCGTCAAGTAAGCCTGCTTCCGATGAGGCGAAGAAGCCAAATGGTAGCGCGTCTTGATTCGCGTAAAGTTTCGTCTCTTCTCCCGTCTCGACGAGCGTCCGCGAACGATCATCAAAAACACTGTCTTTCTTCCTAATCAAATGATTAATCGACAAAAGGCTGTCCATGACAATGGTCGACTGCTTGTATTGCATGCTGTTGACACCGTTCGTCGGATAGCCTAAATCGGAAAAATATTGGATGGAGGATTTCGGGAAGGGCGACGCGAAGAGCGACAACCCATTCGTTCCGTAAAGGAAAGGGTCGTTGACACACGTGTCGGGCAAAATCTCAGCGCGCCAAGGGCGGCCTTTGTTTTCTTTTTTCAATGTCGCGACGCGCGCATAGACTTCCGTTCCATGGGGATTGCTCGTGTAATATTTGCGATCGCCTAAAGGCGCGACTTGCTGGTACAGCGACGCGCTGGTAATCGCGTGGAACAAGACTTCCGTCAACATGAACGCAAAGAGAATCGCAAGCGCTCGTTGGTAGTGAATTTTTCTGTAACGCGTGCGTTTGTCGAGGGCTGGAAGCGTTTTATGGCGAAAATCTCGATGAGGCAAGTGGGCATAAATCTTTATTTTTTGTTTTTTCCAAGTCAACAATCTGTATTTGATACCACGTTGCAACGGCAGTGCACCGTCCGCTTGCGAGTCAACCTCATCGATGTCACCACGTGGTTTACGTCGGCGTTCAGGTTTTCGCAATTCTGAAAATATCATCAGGTAGCCAATCGCGAACACGATAAATGTCGCGATTCGCCAATGCGACAGCGTGTCGTTTAGCTGGAATCGCTGCTCGACCAACAACAGGATGAAAATAGCCGCAACTGTCGCTGTGATCGGTCCTTTTTTAATGGCGAGATCGTCTCCCACCGCTTGATAAGCCATTGCCAGAACGAGCAGGATAAAGACAAAGGCATATCGATAATCGAGCGAGTTCGGATAATGTGCCCCGTGCCAAAGAAAGCTTAAGGTACGTGATTGGAATGAGAAAAATAAGAATCCGAGCAACATACCATACGCGAGACGAACATTCCGTGGCCTCTTTTTGTCAGCGAAAAAGGCGGGCAAGAGTAAGAGAACCGGTATACCGGCGTAGATATTCGGTAAGCCTGACATAATGTTTGGCTGGCGAAGCGGTGTCATGCGGCCGAGCGTATCGAGAAAGGCTTGTGTAAAGGTGAAGCCTTTCGGGAAAGCGTCGTTGGCGGCGGATGTGATTGCCAAAGCCCGAGCAGTCGGCCAGAGCACGATGCCCGCGAGCAACGCGGAGAGCACGGCGTAACCGGCGAATTTGCCGAACGCCGTAAAAGGCTCGTATAAACTCGCCTTCGCGTCGCGTTGGTGGAGCGACGGCTTGAACTGAGTTCGCAGAACAAAATAGTAAAGCAAAAGAAAGGCACAAGCGAAGAAAGCCGTATAGTAATTGGTCAAAAGCATCATCGTGAGACTGAAAACAAAGAGCTTCGCCTTGTTGTCGCGGACGAGTTTGACCAAGCCGAGCGCCGCGAGTGGGAATAGAACGAGCGTGTCGAGCCACATGATGTTCCAGCTGTATGCGTATACCCAGGCGGACAATGCGTAAAAGGCTCCGAAGAGCGATGCCAAAGGATCGCGCTTTCTAAACGAACCGGAGAGAAATTCTCTAAAAAACAAGCCGGAAAGTCCAACTTTCAGCGTCGTCAATACCATAACGGCTTCCGCAATATTTTGATCAGGGAAGAAAATAACAAGTATATTGAGCGGGCTCGCGATGTAGTATGTGAAGATACTGAAGAAATTGACACCTAACCCACCGGACCACGAGAAGAATAGCGAGTCAGCGGAGAGGATTTTCCGTTTCAAATCGAGCAGAAAAGGCGCGTACTGATGGTAAAGGTCATAGGCGAGAA
>CAZBOM010000152.1:0-2373 GCA_964493375.1 uncultured Mageeibacillus sp.
CGCCGTTCATTGACACACTTAAAGAATGCTTTGACACTTAATTTTGGACGAGCCCGATTTATGATCAGTGACCATGGATCTAGGCTGGTTCGGAATATTATATTAGAACGATTACCGGCAACGTTATTGCTAATGGGGACATCTCAATTACTCTTATTTGGGGTGACGCTATTCTTAGCATTAATCGTATCGCGACACTACGGAAGTTTTTGGGATAAGCTCATTGTTACGCTTTCACCAACTTCATCAATTCCACCGTGGTTTTACGGTATCTTCTTAATACTTATATTTGCTGCTTGGCTTAAAGTTTTGCCATTCGGTGGTATGGTGTCAGCACCGCCACCTCCGACGCAGCTAGGTTACTTTTTGAATGTTTTGAAACACATGATTTTGCCTGCCGGCTCGTTGTTTATTTCAGGCTTTCTTATTAGCACATATTCTTGGAGAACATTCTTTCTTATCTACTCCAGTGAAGATTATGTCGATATGGCGAAAGCCAAAGGTTTGAGTTCACGTGCCATTGAGAGACGCTATATATTGCGTCCGACATTGCCGAATATTATTACGAGTTTTGCGCTCTTGCTCGTTGGAATATGGACAGGAGCGACCTTAACAGAAACAATATTCCTATGGCCAGGTTTAGGTACAACGATCTATACGGCTGTCAGTAAGTATGACACAGCTGTCATTGTCGGAACCACTATTATTCAGGCTTACTTGTTAGGTATTACCGTGTTTTTCCTAGACTTTTTGTATGCCATTGTGGATCCGAGAGTTAAATTGGGTGGAGGCAAATAAAAATGAAGCGATTAAGAGCATCTTTTAAAGATATTGCCAGATACCCGTCTGCGATTATTGGTATTGTCGTAGTTTTGGCTTTGTTTATTTTCTCGATCTACACGATGTGGAAAATCCCTTACAGTGAAGCCATGCAAATGTGGCGGGCAAGTGAGAGCGTCGTCTATAAGAATCCTAAAAACGCAAGGCCTACATGGGTTAACTGGTTCAAAAAAGATAAATTACCAATCTCTGTAGACTTGGTAGCGGGTGAAGACGACAGTTTCACGAAAGAATCGAAACCGCGCGATGCCGGTGGTAACGCGATTGAATTTACCTACACATTTGACTTCAAGTACAATGCGTTACCGCAAGATATTTTTGTTTACTTTACTTCGAATTATGAAGGAAAGAATCCTTTTGTTACGATGAATCTTCTAACACCTTCGGGTAATGAGATTAAAATCGTCGATACAGGTATCTCGCAGACTCAAAACTTTCGTTTTGATCAGGATGAGAAATTGCGCTCAAGGCTGACACGCTTACATGGTGGTGCAGAGCTTAAGAGTAGCATGGAAGGACTCTTCACAAAATTTGACTCTGACCCTCTTGAAATTGACCAGGGTACTTACGTGCTGAAGATCAGCGCGACAACTTTTGAAGAAGGTTCTGATGTAAACGCAGAAATTGTCATGCATGGTCAGGTCTTCGGACTGTTCGGTACAGATCATCTCCGACGCGATCTAAAAGTTGCGATGATGTGGGGAGCGCCGATCGCTCTTGCATTCGGACTTACGGCAGCGTTGGGAACGGCCATTATAACAATGTTTATTTCGGCGATTGGTACGTGGTTCGGTGGATGGCTGGATGAGTTGATTCAAAGAATTACCGAGGTCAATATGGTCATTCCATACTTGGCGGTTCTAATCATGGTCGGTACTTTCTATTCTCGAAGTATTTGGACCTTATTGTTGGTTACGATTATTTTGAACATGTTCTCCGGCGCGATAAAGTCACAAAGGGCCATATTCTTACAAGTTAAAGAATCGACATATATCGAGGCAGCGAAGGCATACGGAGCGAGCGACATGCGCATTGTAACGCGATACATGATCCCACGTGTCGTTCCGATGATTATTCCGGGGTTGGTGTCGGCTGTTCCATCGTACGTCTTTTTGGAAGCATCTTTGGCGCTGTTGGGCCTTGGTGATCCGACGATTCCTACATGGGGTAAGGTCATCAACGACGCGAGATCATTTGGTGCTCTATATCAAGGCATGTACTATTGGATTTTAGAGCCTGCTGTATTCCTAATGATTACGGGGCTTGGTTTCGCGCTGTTGGGCTTTGCACTTGATCGAATCTTTAATCCGAGACTGAGAGGTATGTAAGATGGCAAAAGAAAAACCATACTCACATAGAGAAGCAATCGAGGCAGCCAAGGAAAAAGCTCTTTTGATGAGCCATATGACCGAGACGACCCATAAGACTGGTGACGTTCGTCACGAGCTTCTTTTGAGCATCAGAGATCTGAAACTTCATTTTGAGACAGTTCGCGGACCTGTACAGGCTGTTGACAATGTCAATTTTGATCTT
>CAZBOM010000152.1:2383-3495 GCA_964493375.1 uncultured Mageeibacillus sp.
GTGAATCCGGTTGTGGAAAGAGTTCTTTGGCAAAGGCCGTTCTGAGGCTCTTGCCAAAAAACGTCGCTCACTATTCCGGTGAAGTATATCTGCATGATGTCGATACGATGGCACTGAGCGATGAAGAATATCGTGAGCAGATTCGTTGGGTCAAAATGTCGATGGTGCCTCAAGCAGCTATGAACTCGTTGAACCCCGTATTGCGGGTAGGCGATCAAGTGGCTGAGCCCATGATTGTTCATTTCGGCATGAAAAAAGAAGAAGCGATGCAACAAGCGGCTCTTATGTTCAAAAACGTAGGAGTTCCTGTTGATTTCTTGACTCGTTATCCATTTGAGCTATCGGGTGGAATGCGTCAGCGTGTTGCTATCGCTATGTCTTTGATTACAGGACCTGATTTGGTCATTCTCGATGAACCTACTTCGGCGCTTGATGTATTAACACAGGCAAACATTTTCAACTTATTGAAGCGTATTAAGGCGAATTTGGATACGAGCTTTATCTTGATTACTCACGATATCTCAACGTCCTCTGAGCTTGCCGATATTGTGGCGGTTATGTATGCCGGCCAAATTGTTGAAGTCTGCGAATCGCATCGTTTCTTCAGTATGCCGCGACATCCTTATTCAGCCAAACTTATGGCGAGTGTTCCGCGTCTTCGTGAACGTGAGGAACCTGAATTTATCGTTGGCACGCCTCCTTCATTGATCAATCCGCCTACGGGATGCCGATTTAAAGATCGCTGTGATAGGCGATTTGATAAGTGCGAGGAAGAGCCTCCTATTTATAACTTCGGTGAAGATTGTGTCAAATGTTGGCTCTATGAAGGGAAAAGTGAATAGTCATGACTGAATATATCGAAGAATTAAATGAAGATAAGGTCATTTCGTCTGAAACGAACGCTGGTGATGATGGGTTTATCTTAAGTATTGATGATCTAAAAGTTTACTTTGAGCTTCGTAAACGCGGTTTCGGACACTCAGGATACGTAAGAGCAGTTGATGGTGTTGATCTTAAACTCAAACGAGGAGAGACAATCGCAGTTGTCGGTGAGTCAGGTTGCGGGAAAACGAGCTTGATGAAGACAATTCTTAGGATTAATGGAAAAACCA
>CAZBOM010000152.1:3505-3871 GCA_964493375.1 uncultured Mageeibacillus sp.
ATGAAGTCATTAATAACTTGAAGTCAAAGGGACTTAAAAACCTTCGTCGTAAAATCGGATTTGTTCAACAGGATCCTTATGGAGCGCTGGCACCTTTTATGGATGTTCAGACGATCCTGGAGGAACCACTTAAGATCAATGGCATAAAGGATCGTAAAGAACGCATCAAGCGAGTCCGTCAAGTTCTTGAAGAAGTTCGTATGACGCCTGTCGATGACTTTTTGAGGAAATTCCCTCACCAGCTCAGTGGTGGACAACAGCAGCGAATTGTCATCGCACGCGCGATGATATTGAATCCCATTCTTTTGGTCGCGGATGAGCCTGTTTCGATGCTTGACGCATCTGTTCGCGTTGAGATTTTGAAAC
>CAZBOM010000153.1:0-3838 GCA_964493375.1 uncultured Mageeibacillus sp.
CTAAGCACCCTCTACAGGGAAAGGGAATTTACACCAACATTCTGGACTTGACTCTTTGCTTTATTCCAAACGTACGATATGTTTCGAGTTCTCGACCGTAAGCTTTATAAAGAACTCGACAATAATATGGAGTACTTTAACGTCGCCGTGCGCAATATGAGACGAACAAATCTGTTGCAAGGAGCTATCGGGACACTTCTGATTGTCATGGCTTATTCAATCGCCGGCATTAAAGTGATGGCAGGTGCGATCCCGCTCGCGATGCTCGTCACATTCGCCGAGAGCTTTGCGCAGCTGACCGTCTCAAGCGCGCAACTGACCGAACAGGTTGTAGAGATTGCGAACATGCTCCCTTATCAAAAAGACATTCGCGATTATTACGAGCGCGACCATCTGTTTCATACCGGGACGATCCCCGTTGAGAAGCGCTCCGATCATGAAGTCTTGCTCTCGATGGAAAACGTCAGTTTTAAGTACCCGGGGAGCGATGAATGGGTTTTGCGTGATGTCAATGTGACACTCGATATGAAACAAAAACACGCGATTGTCGGTCCTAATGGCGCCGGCAAGACAACTTTTATGCTGTTGCTCTGCCGCCTTTTTGAGCCGACCGAAGGGCGCATCCTTCTAAACGGTGTCGATATTCGAAAATACGACTACGAGGAGTACCTCAGTCTTTTTAGTGTCGTGTTCCAAGATTTCCAGCTTTTCGCTTTTACGCTGGGCGAGAATGTCGCATGCGGAACGGAGTACGACGCGGAACGCGTTCGCCACGACCTTATTCGATCAGGTTTTGGATCGGTATTAGAGAAACTCGATCGAGAAGGCGATGGGCTAGGCGCCACCGTTATGTCAGCTCAACGAGACAAGGTGCATTTCTCCGGAGGTGAACAACAGAAAATAGCGATCGCACGCGCGCTTTATCGAAACGGTCCCGTCATGATTCTCGACGAACCGACAGCAGCGCTCGACCCGATCAGCGAAGCCGAGATCTACGCGCACCTTAACGACTTGATCGAAGACAAAACCACCGTCTTCATCTCGCATCGCATGAGCTCCTGCCGTTTCTGCTCGGACATCATCGTCTTCGACGAAGGTCGCGTTGTCGAGCGTGGTGGACACGAAGCGCTCCTCCGCAACAAAACCCTCTACCACGACATGTGGCACGCGCAAGCGGAGTATTATCAGTAATAACGAGTGGATGGCCGAGGATTTCGCTCGAGCGGTATGTCATTCGCCAACATGGTTGATCACCAGGGGGCCCCCTCTTTGGTAAGTGCAAGTGGGTACTTCCAAAGAGTTGAAGGGCCCCCGAGATACCGCCAAGCTCGCGATACGCGAGCACTAACTCGCCCCCCGAGATGTCACTAAGCTCACGATGCTTGAGCACTAACTCGCCCCCCGAGATGCCGCCGAGCCCAAGATCCACGTTGACTAACTCGTTATATGTCATGATTAATTCGTCAATTTCATGTCAAATCGGCGTTTTTGCGCTAAAAATTCGATAAAGTATCCAAATGGTATAAAAGTCGTTCATGTTTGCTAGGCATAACTTTGTCATTTCGTCAATATGTCGCGTGTAGTTAAAACACAACGTCTGTAGTATGATTAAATCGATTCAGAAAGATAATTCCTGTCCAAAACTAAATAAGAAGACATGGAGGTTAAGAATGGATTTTGATGCAATTAAAAAGGCAGCAGAAGGCTACAAGGACGACATGACGAAATTTTTGCGCGACATGATCGCGATTCCCTCGGAATCATGCGAAGAAGGCGCAGTCGTCAAACGTATTGAAGAAGAACTTATCAAGCTCGGTTACGATAGTGTTGAGATCGATGGTCTCGGAAACGTTATCGGCTGGATCGGTGATGGCGACAAGATTATTGCGATCGATTCTCACATTGATACCGTTGGTATCGGAAACATCGATAACTGGGAGCATGATCCTTATAAAGGATATGAGACAGACACGATCATCTATGGACGTGGTGGTTCCGACCAAGAGGGCGGCATGGCCTCAGCTGCTTATGGCGGTAAAATCATGAAAGATCTCGGGCTTATTCCCGAGGGCTACAAGCTGATGGTTGTTGGTACCGTTCAGGAAGAAGACTGTGACGGCATGTGCTGGCAGTATATTTGCAACAAAGATTTCTCCAGCCTCGAAGAAGCCAAAGAGAAGCTCGCGTTTGTTATCTCGACAGAGCCCACAGACGGCGGTATCTATCGTGGACACCGCGGTCGTATGGAAATCCGCGTCGACGTCAAAGGCGTTTCATGCCACGGTTCCGCCCCTGAGCGCGGCGACAATGCCATCTACAAAATGGCTGACATCCTACAAGACGTTCGCGCATTGAACGAGAACCCCGCTGATGACTCAGTGGAAATCAAAGGCCTCGTAAAGATGCTCGATCCGAAATACAACCCCGAGCACTACGAAGACGCCAGATTCCTCGGACGTGGAACATGCACGACCTCGCAGATTTTCTACACATCGCCTTCACGTTGCGCCGTGGCTGACTCATGCGCTATCTCCATCGATAGAAGAATGACAGCCGGTGAAACATATCAGACATGCCTCAAAGAGATCGAAGATCTCCCGGCCGTCAAAAAATACGGTGATGACGTCAAAGTCAGCATGTACTGGTATGATCGTCCGTCATGGACGGGTGAAGTCTACAAAACAGAGTGCTTCTTCCCCACATGGATCAACAAAGAAACAGCTCCGCACGTTCAAGCGCTTATCGACGCCCACCACGGACTGTTTGGCGAAGAGCGTCTCTATGCCGATGACATCGCAAAAGCAACACGCGTCGGCCGTCCTCTGACAGACAAGTGGACCTTCTCCACCAACGGCGTTTCAATCCAAGGCCGTTACGGAATCCCGTGCGTTGGCTTTGGTCCCGGCGCCGAGTCTCAGGCACACGCCCCGAACGAAATCACATGGAAACAAGATCTCGTCACATGCGCTGCCCTGTACGCCGCCGTTCCAATGCTCTACAACCCGACCTCAGAAACGGGTGATGACGCGACCTCATTCCGTCAAGAGCTGACCGGTCACGACATTAAGTAATAGAACCTGATTGTTCTAAACACCGCTATCGGTCAGTGTTGAGTAATAGACGCTGATCGTTTCAAACAACGCAATTGATCAGTGTTGAGTAATCGACGTTGATCGTTCCAAACACCGCGATCGATCAGAGTTGATTAACGACACCAAATCGTGACGCAATAGACCTGATCTAAGCCAATAAAAAAATAGCCTTGCTTCAACCCTCTCAAAGGATGCGTTTGGAGCAAGGCATTTTTATTTGCAATATTTAAATAGACATATCACAAGGCTTGCTTTAAGCATTTAAGAAAAGCCTGTAAAACTGACATCCAGTAAATTGGAATAAGCTAAACACACGAAGCATGTGTGAAAACCAATATAAAGGCTCGTAATTACCTACTTGTGGTTCAAGAGTAGCCAAATGTTAGCCAGCATTCCCAGTCATCCAAAGGAGGTTTTGTACAAGTTGGAATAATGACCACCAATCGCTCGGCCTTGGTCAAAAATGCCACTTATCCAAAACAGTTTTTGTACAAGTCGTAGAAATGGCCACTTTAGCCTCAATCTTGGCAGGAATTACCACTTATCCAAATTTATTTTGGACAGGTTGAAATATTGACCATCATTTGCCTAAATCTGGCAGTAAATGCCACTTATCCAAAAACCATTTTGTACAAATTGAAATAATAGCCATAGATCGCTCGGCTATGGTCAAAAATGCCACTTATCCAAAACTGTTTTTGTACAAGCTGTAGAAATGGCCACTTTTGCCTCGATCTTGGTCAGAA
>CAZBOM010000154.1:0-3777 GCA_964493375.1 uncultured Mageeibacillus sp.
CTTCCGGGCGTCGCCCCCATACTCTGACTGATATTACACGGTATTTTTTTGCTCTCCGGAATGTCGAAAAGCCGGCAAAACGCCGGAGCAAAGACAGCTTGAAAAACAGCCATGGCACTGACAGGATGACCGGGAAGACCTACTATTAATTTCCTGCCGTCCGTGCCTAACCCTGTCGGTTTGCCCGGCTTAATCGCAATCCCGTGAAAAAGCATGCCGGGGCTGAACTCTTCTTCCATAATGGTCGGCACGTAGTCTTTTGTGCCTTTGGAGCTGCTCCCGCTGACAATGATCAAATCGACGTCTGTTTTCTTGAGTTCTTTGTAAATGACATCTCTTATATCAGGAAGAAGCTTTCTATCGACGACTTCGATTCCCAAAGCTTCACACAACGCCGCGATTGAATAACTGTTCACATCGCGCACCATTCCCAATGGGATGACGGCATCGGGCGGTACAATTTCGTCGCCCGTCGACAAAACTCTCGCCTTCAACGTTGAATAAACTTCCACAGAAACATATCCCAAGCTTGCAGCGCCGGCGATAACGGCCGGAGTGATGATGCGACCTTTCGAAAAATACCGAGTCCCCTCTTTCGTGTCTTCGCCGATGTCGACCACATGTTGCAAAAAAGTGACCGGTGAATAAATAGCGACCATCGTGTCACCTATGCGTTCCGTCTCTTCAACAGGAACAACAGCGTCCGCGTTCTCCGGCAGCATACCTCCTGTGTAGATGACACTCGCTTGCGCTTCATTGATGCCGTATTGCGGTTGCTTGCCCATCTCAATCTCTTCGACAATTTCCAAAATGGTGGGAATCGTTTGAGTCGCTCCATTGGTCGAACGACTTTGCACCGCATAGCCGTCCATCGTACTGCGACGAAAGGCCGGAATATTCTCGGAAGATACAATATCTTCGGCGAGAATTCGCCCCAAGGCTTTATCAATAGGCACGACTTCAATCTTTCGAAAATTCAATTGCTCCATCGTTTCGGCGATGGTTTTGATCGCCTGTTCGAGAGATTGTACTTTAAGTAGCCTCATATAGCCCCCAGATTAAAAAGCATCAATGCTTAATAGACCGCGTAAACCAAATCCTTTAGGTTGACGATAGCTAGTCATGGTTCTTGTATACGACCTCATGACTTCTTTTCTATTATAGGATACCTTCGTGAATATACTCTTGAAATTGATACGACCGGTTTAACTGATCCTCTCTCATTTTGATCCACCTCTATATTTTGCCTATTAGGCTTTAGTCGTTCAGGCGCAAAATTCGCACTTGACAACGGAGGTTGAACGCATTAAACTTACCTTAAGGTTTAACGCGTTCGATCTTAGGAGGTTTGCGATGGAAGTGCCAAAAGTCTTTGAGAGCGAATACCGCTTCATGAAAATTCTCTGGGAACATGAGCCGATCAATAGCACGGAGCTTATCGGGTTATGCGCTGACGAACTTGGCTGGTCAAAATCGACGACTTATACAGTCATTCGTCGCCTCTCCAAGCGAGGCGTGGTGGTCAACGAGAACACAATCGTCCGCTCCCTTGTGACGCAAGAACAAATACAAACATCTGAGATCAATGAACTCGTCGACAAGACGTTCGATGGATCAATCCCTAACTTTTTGGCCGCGTTCACACGACGCCGAAACTTGAAAGAAAAAGAGATCGAAGCGATCCGACAACTCATTGACGAATTCGAGGAAAAATAAAATGGAACGCCTTTTTCTTCATATTCTCAACACAAGCATCGTGGCGATGTGGCTTGTGCTGGCGATCATACTCATTCGTCTATGTCTTAAAAAACTACCGAAACGCTTAATGATGGTCATGTGGCTATTGGTCGCTTTGCGCCTCATCTTCCCCTTTTCGATCGAGAGTATGTTCAGTCTTGTCCCGAGCAGACATACGATTCCCGTGCAAGTATTAACCGATGGAGTCCCGCGGATTAAAAGCGGCTTTTCAGGCTTTAACACGGCGGTCAATCCGCTCTTAGAATCAAGAGCTAAAATTGAGATCGCAGAGTCTATGGTTAAGGTCATGCCGGCCGTCAGGCTTACCACAATTGTCTCCATTTTATGGATCATTGGCCTCGTGACCATGCTCATACTCGCTCTTGTTAGCTACTTCCGACTCCGACGCCAAGTGCGAGATGCGATTCGAGTTGAAGGTAATATCTTCGCGTCGGAACACGTTGCTTCACCCTTCATTCTCGGTGTCGTGCGACCTCGCATTTATCTCCCTCTCCATCTCACCAATGAAGAGAAAAAATATGTGATCGCGCACGAACGTTCTCACATCAAGCGAAAAGACCACTGGATCAAACCATTCGCCTATATCTTGTTGTCGATCTTTTGGTTTAACCCGCTCTTGTGGGTAGCGTACATACTTCTTAACAAAGATATCGAAATGGCATGTGATGAAAGAGTCGTCAAAGAACTTTCGAGTAGCGAAAAAGCTCGCTACTCCAACATTTTATTATCTCTCAGCGTCAATCATCGAGGCGTGCAGGCTTGCCCTCTCGCCTTCGGTCAAGGTGATGTCAAACGAAGGGTGGTGAACATCTTGAACTACAAAAAACCTGCCTTTTGGATTATCGTGGCCGTACTTGTCGTCGCGATCGCCGTCGGCGTACTCTTTCTCACCGACCCGATTCGAAAGCAAGAAGAGCCCAACAAGAGCACGTCTAAGCTTATCGACCATAGCAATTCTCAGACTAAAACCGGTTCTCAAGATGTCTTTGACTCATTATTAAAACAATATCCGATCATATCCGGATTAAATGGCACCTATTTTACGGGGGAACTCATCGGGCGACTTGAAATGGTGTCTTCGTGGCCAAGACTTGGGGATGAGAGTTTGGCCATAAACTCAGGTGAGCTTCAGATTTTCAACAAGGATGAAGAGCTAAGGAGCACCGGCGCTCTAGTGAGTGCTAAGAAATTACCGATCACTCAGTTACGAACCTATCTTGATCAACATGGACTGCCGATGTCTCTTAAAATAGATTTGCCCGCAGGTGATCCTAACGTTCAGCCCAAAAAGTGGACGTGAATACGAAATCTTCGTCTTTGAAGATGCCTCGAAATGGGTCTCAATCGATGGTTTTTATTACCGGTTATCGCTTACTTCAAACGAAAGCTCCGTGATGAAGGAATACACGGGCAAGCGACTTCTATGGCAAGAAAGCACGCAAGATAATCGTCCCAAAGACGGGAGCGAGTACTGGCTTATCGTCATGAATCAGGAAGCTTTAAGTATTGTGCGAAGAGATGGATCTAAACTATTTGATCACGCGAAGCCATATAAAAAAATGACGACGAACAAGGAGAAACTAACGGAAGAACTGGACAGCCGAAGCTTCAGAGAATATTTCTCACACCAAATACCTCCCGGCGATATTGAAGCCATGTTCTATAAAACCTCAGAAGGTGAAGTATACGGGATATACTCTTCGATGGGACGGGCGCTATGGCTCACGCATGGTGAAATCATGCACCGTGTATTCGAACTTTCAGGTATGGGGGAATTGGCATATGAAGTATTCCGAGGTCTCAGCGGCACAACGCTCATGAGAAGCAACCAATTCAACCCTATTTCTCGAACTGAATCACTTGACGGCTCATACACAGTGGGAGAACACGTGGTTAAAAATGCGTTTCGAGGACTATTTGACCTGAAAAACGACCGGAAGAATGATACTGTACTTTTTAAGCGCGTTTCAATCGAATCGGGGATGCTCAAAGCGTTCAATGACAAAGGTAACATGTCGG
>CAZBOM010000155.1:0-1807 GCA_964493375.1 uncultured Mageeibacillus sp.
ATACGCGCGCGTCTCGCCGGCTTGACGAGCGCTCGCCACATCTTCCCCTCGATATTTCGCAACAATAAAAATTCCAGTTTACCGCCCGTTTCCGCTCTTCGACCGAAGAGTCGCGCCGGAATGACGCGCGTATCGTTCAGGACGAGGCAATCGGCCGGGTTCAAATATGATGGCAAATCAGAAAAATGACGATGTTCGAGCGGCGCGCCTTCTTTCATCACGAGAAGACGTGAAGCGTCGCGTACTTTAGCTGGATGAGACGCGATCAATTCGAGCGGTAGCTCATATTCGTAAGAAGATGTAAGCATGTCGACAGGATCGTGGTTCTCGTCATGATAATTAATTTTCTCAGATTCAGCAGGTGAACGAAGAAGCGATTGAATCGCATCAATCGTCTTTTTGAGAGACTGTCGCGAACGTTCCGCTCGGACATAGGGCCTGTCTTTCTTTTTGACGCGTCCCAGCTCCTCAGGGATAGGCAATAATCCGAAATTGGCGTTCATCGGTTGAAACGTTTCTGTATTAGACCGTGATACCCAATGCGCTAAAGCGCCGATCATCGTCTCACGCTCGGGAAGCATGCTGTTTAACTCATCACGATGTAAACCTTTGGCGACACCGACACCTTGTATGGCGGCCAGCAGACCGGAAGCGATCGCCTCTACATAACCTTCCAACCCTGAGAGTTGACCCGCGAAAAACAAACGCTCGTTTTCGAGCGATTGAAACCCTTGAGATAGCACGGAAGGACCATTCAAAAAAGAATTTCTATGCATGACACCGTAACGCAATATTTGCGCGTCTTTAAGTGCCGGTATCATACGAAATACGCGGCGCTGTTCTGGAAAGGTCAATCGAGTTTGACAACCGACGAGTGAGACCATGGTTCCCTGCTCATTTTCATGACGAAGCTGTAAACAAGCGTACGGTCTATTGCCCGTCATTGGATCAATCAATCCGACGGGACGAAATGGTCCGTAGCGCATCGTATCGACACCGCGCTCGGCCAACACTTCAATCGGCTGACAGTCTTTAAAATAGAGTTGGTCAAAATCGTGTACCGGCGCTTTCTTGGCTGAGAGAAGTGCTTCACGAAAATCGAGATACTCTTGTTCATTCAACGGGCAATTGATGTAATCGTCGCCGCCTTTTCCATAACGTGATGCGCGAAAAGATGCCGAATCATCAATCGTTGAGGCATCGATGACAGGCGCGACGGCATCAAAGAAATGCATGCCTCCTTCACCGGTGAATTGTTCGATCGACTGGTAAAGAGAGCCCAAGGTAAGCGGACCCGTTGCGATAATGACAACGTCTCCGTGTAAGACATCCTCGAGTGTCTGAACGTCGGACTCAACAACTTTAATATTTGGGTGATGCAGGAGAGCTTCAGTAACACGACGCGAAAACAATTCGCGATCGACGGCAAGCGCTCCGCCTGCCGCAACAGCCGATTCATCAGCTATAGCCATTAAGTGCGACCCGAGCGTTCGGAGTTCTTGCTTCAATAAGCCTTGGGCTGTATCGGGGCGATTCGATTTGAGTGAATTGCTACAGACAAGCTCGGCAAAATCAGCGGACATGTGTGCCGGCGATCGTTTCCCAGGTTTCATCTCAATTAGCGTGACGTCAGCGCCCAAAGACGCGGCCGTCAAAGCCGCTTCGGAACCGGCAAGGCCGGCGCCCACCACCGTCAATTTCACGCTTTAGATTCCTTTTTCTTCTTCGATGTTTGTCTCTTCGCGTTCGTGGGGCATTCTTTGTTACCGCAACGTTCATAGAGTTTTCCGCGGAATCGCTTCTGCAC
>CAZBOM010000155.1:1817-3777 GCA_964493375.1 uncultured Mageeibacillus sp.
GAGAGGCAGATCAAAACTAATAAAATCACAGTCGGGATCATTTGTTTTATCGCAGAAAAACAATTGACTGCCTCTGCGAATCTTTCTGACTCGAACGGGCGATTGACACTTTGGACAATGAGACTTTGTTTCTTCGGAAATAGCTTCTGTGTATTTGCAATCGGGGTAGCGCGTGCAGGCGATAAATTTTCCGAAACGCCCGACGCGAATGACAAGATCACCTTCGTCACATGTCGGGCATTTTCGTCCTGTCGGTTCGTCTTCGATGACGATTTTTTCAACTGTTTTCTTTGCCGTCACCACATCATTATGAAAAGGTTCATAAAATTTTTCCAGAAGTTCGACCCAATCTTGATCGCCTGATTCGACATCGTCAAGCTCTTTTTCCAGTTCCGCCGTAAAATCGGTATCGACAATATTGCGAAAATTCTCTTCCAGCATCGTCGTGACCGTCACGCCGAGATCAGTCGGTTTAATCTGTCTTCCCTCTCGTTCAACATACATTCGGTCGAAAAGTGTCGATATAGTCGGCGCATACGTGGAAGGTCTTCCGATCCCAAGCTCTTCCATCGTGCTGATCAACGATGCTTCCGTGTATCGTGGCGGTGGTTGTGTAAATTTTTGTTCGGGGATGTGCTTATCTAAGAGGAGGATGTCGCCTTCTTTCACATCCGGTAGATCGACGAGCTCCGGCTCGTCATCGTCATCACCGTTATCCTTCTTCTCGGGGTCAGGTTTTTCTTCACTTGTGACGCCGTACTGGCGAAGCCATCCGGGAAACACGAGTTTCTCCCCGCGCGCACGGAATAAATGATATCCTGCGAGCACATCGACGGTGACGCGCTCATACACGGCTGTTTCCATTTGAGATGCGATGAAGCGGTTCCAAATGAGCTCATATATTTTAAACTGGTCAGCTGACAAGTACTCGCGAACGCGCTCGGGCGGCAAGTCAAAATGTGATGGCCGAATAGCCTCATGCGCGTCTTGAGATTGACTTTTATTCTTGTAAAACGGAGCCTTCTTGGGGAGATACTCATCGCCATATTTTGACTGAATTAAATCTCTCGCCGCTTGGACAGCGTCGGCCGAGACTCTGACGGAATCGGTACGGATATAAGTGACAAGCGACGTATGGCCGTGCGGTCCGAGCGTCAACCCTTCATATAGGTTTTGAGCGGCGCGCATGGTGCGTTTAGAAGTAAAACCTAAAGTGCGCGACCCGGCTTGCTGAAGCGTGCTCGTCGTATAAGGCGCGAAAGGACGGCGCTTCCGTTGTCCCGGTTTAACAATATCGACTACGTACTCTCGGTCCTTTAACTCGCTGAGCAGCTCATCCAGTTCCTCTTTAGAACTCAACTTGACACGCGAGACGCGACCGCTTTTCTTTACGCCTTGATAAAGCGTCGAAAACGGAATGTCATCTTGCGTTTGCTTGAGAAGCGCGCGAAGTTTCCAATATTCCTCAGGAACGAAGGCATCGATCTCGCGCTCGCGTAAGACGACAAGACGAGTGGCAACCGATTGGACGCGACCGGCCGAAAGACCTTTTCTTATTTTCTGCCAAAGTAAAGGACTCAACTCATAACCGACAAGTCGATCGAGAATACGGCGCGATTGTTGAGCGTTGACGAGATCAATATCTATTGAGCGCGGCTGATCGATCGCTTCGTGGATAGCTTTATTCGTTATCTCATGAAAAGCGACACGACAGAGACTCTCCGGATCAATATTGAGCAAATGCGCCAAATGCCACGCGATCGCCTCACCTTCGCGATCAGGGTCAGTTGCCAGTAAGATATGATCGACTTTCTCCGCCGCTCCTTTAAGTTCTTTAACAATCTTATCTTTCCCGGGCATCGTGATATACATCGGGTTGAACTTGTTCTTGATATCGACGCCGATCGTCGAAGATGGTAGGTCGCGGATATGACCTACCGATGAACGCACATCATAAGAA
>CAZBOM010000156.1:0-3757 GCA_964493375.1 uncultured Mageeibacillus sp.
CTCTTTTAGAAGCCTCGAAAAAATATCATAGGAACGCTCTCCACGGTTGGTCTGTTCGACGACCATCGGGACAAGGTTCATGTCAATCGGGTTAAGTTTATCAAAAGTAATCATGTTGTTTCACCCTCCGGTTCTTGTTCTTTGTCTCTTCGGTCTCCGCTAATCGCTCAAATGACCAAGGTATGGGCGATCCGATCAGTCGTGGTCATGCCCACAGCCACAATCATCACTGTGTTGGTGATCGTGGTCGTGCCCGCAACCGCAGTCATCACCGTGCTCGTGGTCTTCTTCCTCTTCCGGCTCCGGTTCAACATCTGTCGGAACGCTTACTTCGCGAAGCCAGACGAGCAGATTCTTCATTTCCAAATCATGACGGAAATGTTCACGGTCGTGATCCGTCTTCAGATGCTGTTCTTCAAACAGTTCTTTTGACACACCTGATTTTTCGGCGGCTTCCGCGACACCGGCATCAAAATCGTCATCGGAGACACTGATGCGCTCCTGCTCACGTTCGCGAATCGCATCTAACAGCCAAGCGCCTTCAAGCATACGACGAGCATTTTTCGACTGAGACTTTTTGTAATCATCGATTGTTTGCCCTGAATATTTCAGAAAATCGGCAAAATTGAGACCATACATCGAGAACTGTCTCTGCTGACGCTCCATCGCGCGATCAACCTCGTCGTCGACCATCAGGTCAGATAACTCAATTTTAGAATTTTTGACAAGAGCGTTAATGATCATGTCTTCATAAACGCGATCAGCTTCTTCACTCTTTTCTTTTAAAAGCTGTTCTTTAATCTCTTCGCGATATTCTTCAACTGTGTCACTCGTCTCGCTGACATCGTGGACGAAATCGTCATCGAGCTCAGGCATCTCTTTTGCGTGCGCCTCGTGGATGACAACGTGGAAAACGACTTCCTCGCCGGCGAGATCTTCGGCATGATACTCTTCCGGGAAAGTGAGAGGAAGATCTAATTCGTCGCCCACATGGCGACCGATCAAACCGTCTTCAAAACCGGGGATGAATGATCCCGAACCGATTTCAAGCTTATGCCCTTCAGCCGTCCCGCCGTCAAACGGAATATCGTCTTTCATACCTTTGTAGTCAATGGTAACTTGGTCGCCTTCTTGAATCGCCCGATCACCAATCGGAACAAAACGTGACACACGCTTACGCGCTTCTTCGATTTGTTTGTCGATCGCTTCTTCTTCAACTACAACAGACGGGCGGTAGGCTTCAAGTCCTTCATATTCGCCAAGTTCGACAACCGGCTTCAGCGCGACGCTGACTTCAAATTTAAGCCCGACATCACCGCCAATCTCCTGGATATTAAATCTCGGATCTGAGAAAGGTTGGATATCGTGTTCATCGAGCACTTCTTCATAAGCTTTCGGCAACGCAATTTCCAACGCGTCATCATAAAGAACGCTCTCACCGTAATGGTTGACAACGATCGGATAAGGGACTTTACCTTTTCGAAAACCGGGGACTTGGAAATGTTTCGCTAATTTCCGATGAGCCGCCTGGAGCGATTTCTTAAATTCATCTGCGGGTACTTCAACCGCCAATTTTAATGTTCTGTTTTCTTCTTGAACCTTCTGTGACGCCATATTCGTCCTCCTTGGTAATATCCAATATGCATAGAAGCTAAAGTATTTTACCACACTTCTGCGACTTGCCGGCATCTCATTTGTGCCATGGTGGCGAAACCCTTACTTAAGTTCGGTTGTTTTGAGCCCATCCATCTGCCATTCGTGTTTAATCTCGATTATTTTGACGACAAAACTGCAAATAAGTTAGAGTCCTCGGTCTTTAGCTTTGGTGAACGGGACAAATGAAACGAATGCCACGCTATGCTATATTTGAATCACATGTTATCCACCCAATATAACAAAGAGAATATATCTGAGAGGACTGTCTGATCTATGATAGATGTTCTCATTTTCATAGGCGTCATTGTTTTGATTAGCGTTTTTCTGAGCGAATTGTCCGACAAAGTCGGCATTCCCGTTCTGCTCATTTTTATCATGTTCGGGATCTTTGTCGGGAGTTCGGGCTTAATGACATCGTTTGACAATTTCGAGCTCGCGAATAAAGTTTGTTCCATCGCTCTTATTTTTATTATGTTTTATGGCGGCTTCGGGACGAGATGGCGCGCGGCCAAACCAGTCGCGGGAAGAGCCGTCGTTCTCGCCTCGTTGGGTGTGTTTTTCACCGCGGCGATCACCGGTGTTTTCGTCCACTTTGTCTTAGGCTTACCTCTCATGGAATCACTACTTCTCGGAAGTGTGATCGGCTCCACCGATGCCGCATCAGTTTTTTCTATTTTGAGACGACGAAAACTTTCGCTCAAAGATAACACAGATTCTTTACTTGAGATGGAATCGGGTTCGAACGACCCCTTCTCCTACATCTTGACCGTCGTTTGCTTGTCTTTAATGGTTGAGGGCATCAAAGCCGGACAAGCTTTCTTAATGCTTTTTCTTCAAGTGGCTGTCGGATTGGCTGTCGGAGGGTTCCTTGCTATTGTCTTTGTCTTTCTCATTCGCAAGAATATCTTTTTTAAAGGTGGAGGCAATGAAGTTTTCACGGCTGCCATCGCGCTTCTCGGATATGCTGTCGCCGAGCTTCTGAGTGGCAACGGCTATTTGAGTGTTTATGTGATCGGTATTGTCTTGGGCAACCAAGAGTTCCAATCGAAACGATCTCTCGTATCTTTCTTCGACGGCATCAACATGCTCGCGCAGATTCTGATTTTCTTTGTCCTTGGTCTTCTTTCAGATTTACAGGGTATACTCAATGCGTTCCCGATTGCTCTGGCGATCATGCTCTTTATGACATTCATCTCCCGGCCTGCAAGCGTTATCGGGCTCATGTCGTTATCAAAGCATTCGCACTTACAACAAAAGCTTGTCGTTTCTTGGGCCGGCATACGCGGGGCGGCGAGCATCGTCTTTGCGATTGTCGCCGTCAATACTGTGGAATTGCAGAACGATTTATTCCATATCGTTTTTACCGTCGTGTTGCTATCGCTCGCGTTTCAAGGTGGCCTCATGCCGCTCGTCGCCATCAAAACGAGAATGTACGACCCCGACGGCGATGTCATGAAGACATTTACCGATTATGAAGAAGAACGCAAACTTCATTTCGTGATGACCATGATTTATGAAGATCACCCGTGGATTGGACGCATGTTACAGCATGTCTTCCTTCCTCAAGACATTCGCGCCGTACTTGTTGAGAGAGACGGGAAACAATTTATCCCACACGGGAAAACGATCTTCGAACAAGGCGACTGCCTTATTCTCAGCGCATTGCACTACGATGACGCTCTCGATCATATCGAGCTCAGCGAGCGAACTGTTAAAGAAGGCGATCGATTCGCCGGTCGCTTCATTAGAGACTTAAAGTTCCGCACGAATGAGCGCATTGTATTGCTCGAACGAGCAGGCGAAGTGATCATTCCAACGGGCGATGTTCAAGTTCAGCCAGATGACATCATTGTCATCAATTGGATGAAATCTTAAACAAATATTAATCAATTTTTAGAAGGGAGTTTTATTTTTCAATAGAACAAAAATTTGGCGTCGAGCATTTCTCCCCGGGATTTTAGGATTGCTGGGGACGAGCTTTTATGTGCTCGGAGACACATTGATTGTTGGGCAAGCCTTAGGAAGAGACGGGCTCGCAAGTTTAAATCTAGCGATTCCCATGATAAACGTCATGCAAGGACTCGGTTTATTGCTGGGTTTT
>CAZBOM010000157.1:0-3689 GCA_964493375.1 uncultured Mageeibacillus sp.
TCGCTTTGCCACGCTCAACAAAGAACTTGAGAATTACAAAAATCTTCTCGGCACACGTCCCGTGTGGGTCGTGTTGAACAAAATCGATCTTGTTCCCGAAGAAACGGTTGATGAGCTTCGTCAAAAGATTGAAGATCTGGGATACCGAGTGTTTGCCGTTTCGGGGGCAACGACGGAAGGTGTCATGGACTTTAAAAAAGCGCTCGCGGCTGAAGTGTTGACATTGCCGCCACCCGAGATCGTCGAACTTGAACAAATGAAGATATACAGGCTTGAGAAAAAGTTTGATTTCACGATTTCAGAACAAAAGGGAGTGGTGTCGGTTGAAGGACCCTTTATCCATGAATTGATGCAATCGACGAATTTCAGCGATACGGAGTCTTTCCGTCATTTCCAGAAAAGGATTATCGACAGTGGCATCCAAGACGCCCTTCTCGATGCCGGTGTTGAAGAGGGCGATGAGGTCTTGCTCGACGGCGCGTCATTCGAATTTTCACTCTAGAGGTTTTTGACCATTTGATATCACTGTTTTTCTCTTATAGATCACTCGTTAAATGCGACCGCAATATGTTGAAGGAATTTTCTTCGCACGAATTATTGCTTTTGCGCTGAAAGATAGATGCTTTATTTTGTATCTTTCGAGACAGTCGTCCATCTGTCATGAGTTTCCTGACTTTTAATTTTGTAAATCATGTATAATAAATCCGTAATCAGACCGACAGTTGGCAGTGAGTGATCACTGTCCCGGCGAGGAAGGAGAATTGAATGCAGAAATATATTTGCGACCTTTGTGGTTATGTCTACGATCCTGAACTGGGCGATCCCGATGGTGGCGTAGAGCCGGGGACACCTTTTGAGGATATTCCGGAAGATTGGGTATGCCCGCTTTGCGGCGTATCAAAAAGCGAATTTTCACCTTACGAGGGCTAAGTAACGCTCAACGATCGAGAAAATGTCGAGAAGCCGGTTTGTACCGGCTTTCTCTTTCTAAACCATTTGTATCTTTGCTAAACCCTGATAAGATAAAATATAGACGAATTAAATTTCTATTGTTTTCACTAAGTTTCTGTGATTCGAAAGGATGGAATCTACATTATGCAAATCATCAGTGATCGCGTCACGCAAGTCGGCGCATTGGACCCCAAATTGCCATACTTCGACGTGTTGATGCCGACACCGTATGGCACGACTTACAACAGTTATCTCGTTCGAGGCGATCAAAAGACAGCGCTTCTAGACCCCGTGCAAAGTGACAAAATTGAAGATCTCTTAAAGAACCTTCAGTCTTCCGGTGTTGAGAAACTAGACTACATTTTCTGCCTTCATACAGAACAAGATCACGCCGGTTCTCTGAACATGTTGCGCGAATTATTTCCGACGGCTCAACTGGTTGGCAGTGCCAAAGTCGCTGAGTTCGTGGAATTTCATCTCCATATCCCTCGAGAGACTTTTCACGTTGTCGGTGAAGGTGACACCATAGATCTCGGAGGTGTGTCGCTCGTCTGCATGCCTATACCTTTCGCGCACTGGCCTGACAACACCATGTATTGGATGCCGGAAGAGCGTATACTGTTCAGCTCTGATCTCTTTGGAAGTCACTACGCGCCGGATGTCCCGAATTGCCCCGATAAAGCGATTCAGTTGCTCGAGACGCGCGCCTATTTCTCAGAGATTATGATGCCGACAAGAACGCATGTCGCCCGCTATGTCGCTAAAGTAAGAGAATTAAACCCTACGCATATTTGCTCCGCGCACGGTCCCGTTTGGTGTGAGCCGGAAGTTGTTCTCGACGAATACGAGCTTATGGTGTCGAATAAGGTGCGTCGCGATGTCGTAATCGCATATGTCACGATGCATGAGAGCACAGGGCATATGGTCGATGTGCTCGCCGATGAGCTCTGCTCTGAGGGAATCGCTACCACTCTGTTTAATCTCGGCGACCCCAATCGCGATCTGCGCGTTTCGCTCGGTTCCGTTATTACGCAAACAGTGAATGCCGCCTCTTTGTTGCTCGCGTCACCGACCGTGCTCGGCGGACCGCATCCATCGGCGGCCGCGATGGCGTTGATGCTCAATGCGTTTAACCCACCCCTTCGTTATATGGGGGTACTCGGTTCCTTTGGCTGGGGATCGCAGATGGTTAAGCAGATTGATGAATTGACCTCCAGAGTGAAGGCGGAGCGCCTTGAGCCACTACTTGTTCGAGGCTTGCCGACGGTGGAAGAAGAAGAGAACATTCGCCAGTACGCACGTGATCTAGCCGAGAAACTAAGAGCGTTGCCTGACGAAGAAGTGATCTAAGGTTAAATTGACGCCTCGATGATCATTTGACTCGACAGGTGGCAAAGGGATCGTTGAAAACGAACGGTGGGTTGATTCGCTATCGTTCTTCCAGAATTATAAAGACACATAAAGAATCACGGATCGCGCATGATCCGTGATTTTTTCGTGTAAATGAAACGGTGGGATGTTAATCTTCCTTTGAGTTGCTTTCGTTTTGCAAAAGCACTTCCATCAATGCTCGCATGACATCACTTGAGCGTTCACGCCATGATTCAGCCGCTTTTCGCGCCATGTCCTCCGTTGGGAATCGAAGCACTAAGTGAAAACTCGTCTCATCGCCTTCCTTTTGGCGACATATGACTTCATATTGGCCATCCGAGGCGAGCTCGATGCGCGCCGTGATGGAATCAGCGATTTTTCTTTGAAATCCGCGTTCACTGAGATACTGAGTAATAAATCTTCTTGTCGCAGGCGGAATCTGCGAGCGAAGGGCATCGAGAACGATCAAGCCTTTATCGGTGAGATCACACCGTTCGACAGAGCGGTTGTGAGCGTCCATGGCTTCCTCGCCTTTGCGAGTGCCAATATGGATAAGCCCCGCTTCAACAAGTTCATCAAGTGCCGTCGCCATATCGAAATAATCCATGGAAAGCGTCGCGAGCGCCGCGTCTTGAAGTTGTGACCTTCTAAGCCCTGGGGCTTGCGCCGCAATATAAAGCAGTGTCACTTTTTGAATTGGAATGTTCATCTCCTGCATGAAGCGCTCCTGTCGAGTTGTTATCTGTCTTGGAACGATAGTAACACAACGAAAAAAGTAGTTGTATTAGGAGTTTAAGTTTTTTTCTCAATGGAGGCATAATGAAATTATTAAATAGTAGGAATGTTGCAGCATTAAACTCAATGGTGAAAAGCACTTTGGATTATAGAATAATATTCTAACTTATTTTCCATTTCTATCTAAATCTTGTTCACCAGATAATAAATAGTGGTAATCAATGAATCTTACATGGGCTTTGATCAGATTACGGCGAGTAAAGAATATGAGGTTAACAGAGGTTATTATTTACTTAAATAAATTAAGGATAACTAATATATAGCTTGTAAGTTTTCAATTGATCATTTATTATGATTTCAAATAGTTAAGAATGAAACTTTGTTTTATGGTGTCAAAATCTTGTTTGCTGAACAGATACGAGATACAAAGTTGATGGCAGATTGTAGGTTTGCCGTACGATGTTTCCTTACTATTTTAGATGTTCGGCGTTGTGGGTGTTGGGCTCATGTGCGACGCAAGTTCAAGGAGGCGATGCCCTCCGATGACGCGACACATGACTCAACCTTCGCGGCACGAGGTCTTGCGTATTGCAACCAACTGTTCGAGTTAGAGCGACGCTTTGAGAGGCTTG
>CAZBOM010000158.1:0-3658 GCA_964493375.1 uncultured Mageeibacillus sp.
GGCAGCACTCCACGATATACCCGTCTCGGTCATTCCGGGTCCGTCGGCGCTTTTATCAGCCATCGCGGCATCGGCTTTCGACACGACGCGATTCGTTTATGAGGGGTTCATTCCCGTCAAGGGGCGTAACCGAAAAGAGCAAATCGCAGAGATCGCCGCCGAGAGAAGAACCGTTGTTTTTTACGAAGCGCCTCATCGCATCAAAAGAACGCTCGACGATCTTCATAAGGCGGGATTAGGCGAGCGACGCCTTGTCATCGCCCGTGAATTGACGAAGAAGTACGAAGAGTTCATTCGACTGACTGTCTCGGGCGCGGTCGAGTATTATGAGACGATGAATCCGCGCGGCGAATTTACCGTCGTGTTGGAAGGTGTCGCAGAGTACGAATCGCGAACGGGACGTAAAGAATCTACGAAGACGACAGACGCTGAATTGCTTTCTATGTTAGAGATTTGCCTTGGCGAAGGGATGAGTACGCGAGAAGCAGCGGCGACCGTCGCTTCCGACACAGGAATTTCTAAGAATAAGCTCTATGAGCTCGCTTTGTCAGTGAAAAAATCACAACATGAGCCGACTTAATATGCTGTGGCTCATAGAGACAATTGAAACGCAAGTGGTACGTTGATACCGTTTGTGAGACAATAATTCAAGTATTTATTAACGGAAGAAAAGGCGCGTGCGAATTAGTTGTCACTTAAGCGCCAAGATGGAGGGTATTATGCCTAAAGAAAAGTATTACATCACGACACCGATCTATTACCCAAGTGGCCAGCTACATATTGGTCACTCGTACTCGACTGTCGCTGTGGACGCGATGGCTCGCTACAAGCGAATGCGCGGGTTTGATGTTTTCTTTTTAACGGGCACTGATGAGCACGGACAGAAAATCCAGCAAACGGCCGAAAAAGCCGGCAAATCGCCGCAGGAATTTCTCGATGAGATGGCCGTCAGCATTAAAAGCCTCTGGAAAATTCTCGATATAGAATACGACGGTTTCATCCGCACGACCGATCCGCATCACGAAAAATCAGTGCAAGACATCTATCAACAACTCTATGATCAAGGTGATATCTACAAGGGAAGCTATGAGGGATTGTATTGCACACCGTGTGAAGCGTTCTGGACGGCGAGTCAAGCCACGGAAGGGCATTGCCCTGATTGCGGCGCCAAACTCGAAAAGACGGAAGAGTCGAGTTATTTTTTCCGCTTGTCGGATTACCAAGACAGACTTCTCGAGATATTCGAGGAGAATCCTGAGTTCTTGTTGCCGCGCTCAAGGGCGAACGAGATGATCAGCAATTTCATCAAGCCTGGGCTCGAAGATGTCGCCGTCACGCGCACATCGTTTGACTGGGGCGTTCGCATCCCTTACGATCCCGACCACGTCGCGTATGTCTGGATAGATGCGCTCTCAAATTACATCACGGCGCTCGGATACCCCGATAATCTGGATCTGTATAACCGCTTTTGGCCCGCTGACGTTCATGTGATTGGAAAAGAGATCGTTCGATTCCATTCTTTGATCTGGCCGGCACTCCTGATGGCGCTTAAGTTGCCGTTACCGAAACAAATTTTTGCCCACGGATGGCTCCTCTTTGACGGCGATAAAATGTCGAAATCAAAAGGCAACGTGGTTGATCCCGTGATCCTCGTTGAGAAATACGGTGTCGACGCGATTCGCTATTTCTTACTCCGCGATGTCCCGTTCGGAGCTGACGGGAATTTCTCGAACCGCGCGTTGATCGAGCGCATCAACAGTGATCTCGCGAATGACCTCGGTAACTTGCTGAGTCGAACGGTCGCCATGATAATCAAAACTTTCCCGGAGGGTCTCCCCGAAGACTTTATCGAGGAAGCCGTCGATGTTGAACTCGATGATTTCGCCGATGAGACATTCAAACAAGTGGAAGCTTATATGGATCATCTCGAGTTTAACCATGCGTTAGAAGCGATTTGGGCACAGATCGGGCGATGCAATAAATACATTGACGTGACGACGCCGTGGATCCTCGCGAAAGAAGAGAAGGACCACGCGAGGCTCGCGTCGGTTCTCTATACGCTCGCCGACAATCTCCGCCGTATCGCCGTGATGATCACGCCTTTTATGACGAGAACGCCGGCGCTCATGCGTGAGCAGCTCGGGATTCCCGAAAGCGATGAAGAGGCGGGAGGAAGTTTGACATCGTGGGAGTCTGCTCGCACACGCGATTTATATGAAGGTAATCCCAATGTCAAAAAAGGTAAGCCCATGTTCCCGCGCATCGATGTCGAGAAAGAACTCGAGTCACTTGAGACGCTTCTATGATTTGGTTTGATACACATTCACATATTCAAGATGAGGACTTCCGTGATGATTTCGCGGAAGTTCTCTCGCGAGCCGACGCCAATGGCGTGACGCGCATTATGATGGCGGCGTCGAATGAAAAAGACTCTCGTATCGCCTGTCAGCTAGCCGTTGAACATCCGGTGTTATATACGGCTGTCGGTGTCCATCCGCACGACGCGAAGACGTGGGACCAAGGCACGGGCGATCGATTGGCGACACTCGTTCGCGAGACGAATGAAACGGCGTTAAAAGCAGGACGCGATCGATGTGTTGTCGCCTACGGTGAGATCGGCCTTGACTTTCATTATGATTTCTCGCCGCGTGACGTTCAGCACGCTGTTTTTAGACAACAGCTCGAACTCGCCCATGCGCTCGACCTGCCTGTCATCATCCATATGCGCGAAGCGACAGAGGCGACACTGACGACGCTCCGAGAAGCACACGCCGATAGACTTCTCTCAAAGGAGCATCCCGCGGGCGTTATCCATTGCTATTCGGGGAGTGCTGAAACAGTACCGCTTCTTCTAGAGCTCGGTTTCATGATCGGCTTTGATGGGCCGATTACATTTAAGAACGCTCGAAAACCGATCGAAGCGCTCGCGGCCGTTCCCATTGATTGTCTCTTGCTTGAGACGGATGCCCCATATCTCACGCCGCATCCGTATCGCGGTAAACGCAATGAACCGTCTTATATCCCGATCATCGGAGAAAAAGCGGCGGAGATTCTAGGATACTCCGTCGAAGAAATCGCATCGCAGACGACGGCCAACGCCCTTCGACTTTTCCGCATTGATTAGATTTGTGTCGACGGTGCAGCGATTGCGGAATGCTTGTGCGCTGTGAGCCTTTTTTGACTATGTGAGGATCGCAGAGCACGTGTGAATCGTGAGCCTAGTTTCGACTATGTAAGGATCGCGCTACACCTATAAATCGTGAATCTTGTTTCGACGGTGTAAGGGTTGCGGAGCTTCTATGAATCGTGAGCCACGGTCATTTTGTCCTGAGTATTTTCAATGCGTTACACGAGTTGATGTATTTGAGGGGCGAGCGTCGCGAGAAGTTCCTTGTCGTGGGTCGCGACTAAAATGATCTTGTCATGACACCATTGATTCAAAATGCTTGATATCGCGAGCATGTGCTTAAGATCTAGGCCTGAGGTCGGTTCGTCGAGAATGAGAATGGGGCGGTCCATTAGGATCGCTGAACCGAGAGCGAGCCGTTGCTTTTGACCGCCTGATAGTTGAAACGGGTGCATGTCAAGATAGTCATCGAGCGCGAGATCTTGAGCGATTGCTTTTATCCGATCGCTTTTTTCACGATCAGTCATCGCG
>CAZBOM010000159.1:0-3569 GCA_964493375.1 uncultured Mageeibacillus sp.
CTAAGCACCCTCTACAGGGAAAGGGAATTTACACCAACATTCTGGACTTGACTGTCCCTCCTATCCCCTCAATCTCGACAAAACTATATCCTATTTATTCTCGTTAATCGAATGACGACTTCATTATGTTACGAAGAAGCTGATTTAAGCTGAATGCCAAACTAAATTGGCAAGCGAGACTCACGACCTTGCGAGTTAAAGCAGGCGCTTGGCAAGCTGTGAATACAATGCAAGTCAAGGTCATGTCTTGCATTGATTCTTACATGCAATCCAAAGATCGCCTTAAAAGTTGAAATGCCCGAACGGTGAGGAACGGGCATTCACAAGTTTTAGCACTCATGCGGCTATCAAAGATCTTGACAGTAACCGCACTTGCTTGAATCTATGGTGTCAAGAGTTCGACGGCTTTCGAAAGCTGTGCATCCTCTTCTAGCGTCAACATGCTGATCGGTTTGCCTGCGACTTCTTTTGCGATTTCGACGAGATGGTCCGGCTCAATGCCTTTTCCTTCTATTGATTCACCCTTCGGCAAAAAATACTCGAATGTCGTCACTTGGATGGCAGACTTATCGGCGAGTTGAGCGGTGATTGTTCCGACACCTTTTCCATGCGATTTTTGTCCGACAAGGACGGCTCGACCGAGATCGTGTAAAGCGCCTGAAAAAAGCTCACTCGCGCTGGCAGAATTCGCATTGAGCAATATAACGAATTTTGTGTCTTCAGGAACGAGCGCCGGTTTCTTCGTTTTCCAGATTTGTTCATATGGTTTGCCCGACTCACGCCCTTTTAAAGAAGCTACTTGCGTGGGTGGGAGCAAAACATCAAGCATATCAATGCACTCATGGGCGTATCCACCTCCGTTATTCCGCAAATCGAACACATATGATTTCGCGCCATTCGCCTTTAAGTCTTTGACAGCTTTTTCAAAATTCTTCGCAACATTCTGAGAGAATTCGGAAACTTGGATATAGCCGATGTCGTCGTTAAGCATCCTCGAGCGAACTGAAACATTCGTGATCGCCGCGCGCTTAAGCTTGAAAGTCAGTTCTTCATCCGTTGACTGGCGGTAAACGACAATCACAACTTCCGTTCCCTCATCGCCGCGAACGAGCGCTCCCAACTGGCCGACATCTTCAAATGTGGAGGCATCCGTGCCATCGACATTTTTGATGATATCGCCCACATGTAAACCGTCTTTCTCGGCTGGACCGCCGGGAATTAAGTCGTTTACAACATACTGTTGATTTTGATCACGCATAACAATCGCGCCAATACCGACGTATTCACCTTTCATCGAATCTTCGACGGATGCGTGATACTCGGGCGTGAGATAGAAGGTGTACTGACTGCCCATCTGTTTCGTGAGACCTTCAGTCATCTTCTGTATCATCTCTAAATCAGAATATTCTTTATAATAATTCTCTTGGAGAATGTTGTAGACAGTCGTAAACTTGGCTAACGCTTCTTTGATCCCTTTTTCGTTTGGGAAAGTAATCGAATGCCCGTCGTCAGAAGGCTCTGTACCGATGCTGCCGGAGGGGTCGGTGTTTGGGTCCGTTTGCGTTGAGTTCGTGCCCGGACTGGAAGCGGTCGTTTGAGGCGTTAAACTCTCTTTTATGTTTTTGCCAAATAACACATACCCCACACCAACCGTCGCTAAGAATGTAATCGATGCCGTCAACAAGACTGCGAACAACACAGGCCATGTGCATTTTCGCTTGTTACCGTGGTTGCCTTGAGCATTCCCCGATGTGTCCATTCTCGGTGCCGGATATCTAGGCTCATAAGAGTCCGGGTGCACATAGTGACCGGGCTCAACCGAACGGTCATCAGTCGGCGGCATTTGATCCGAAGGATATTCAGATTGCGGTTGATGGCTATTTTGTTGCTCACCGTCAGCCGGTGATTGCCCCGTCCGTTCTTCGAAGTTTTGATAATGTTCGTTCATATTCGTTACCTGTTCTGCTTCTACTCTGAATCATGGAGTTGATTATAGTCTTTGACGTCTTCAACACACTTTCATATCATACCACCCCAATCAAATTTTTTTGAATCGGATCGAAATATCCAAAAGTGGTAGCAAACTCTTTTTGGTCCTGCACTCATCACATAGAACCGCAAACAATGTGGAAAATACATCAATGCAATCGCAATGACGACCATCTTCTTCTTTTTCAGAGATGCACATCCGATGTATTTTCGCTAATAAGTATTATTCCTAACAAATATGGCATTTCTTATGATAAATTTGAATTAATTATTAGCGCAGTCGCTTAAACTTCAAATGGCAAATAGATAGGTGAGGTCGATGATATGCATCATAAACGCAAAACAAAATACACCACATTTCTCTCTATTGTTCTCGTTATCGTCATGGCAATCTGCCTATTAAATGTCGCTGTTTCCTGCTCCGATAAGGGGGACACTAAAATGTCGGGAAACAAACAAACCTCTCCAAGTCATAAATCAACAACCAATACCCATGAAGCAACACTTGGTACCCATCAAGCAACACCTATTCCCCATGAAGCAACACTTAGCACACATGAAGTCACGAAGAACCCGAAGGAAAGTGAAGACTCGTATCGCTCACAAATTATAGCGATCGTCAATGAACTGATGGCGAACCGTCGATTTGAAGAAGCGCGAGACAAACTAGCCGAGGGTCTTGATATGTTGCCTCATGATGCTGATCTGATTGATACTCGCGCCTAGCTCGATAAGATTTGGCAAGAAACTCTCGCCTTAGATGTTCACGAAGCAATCAAAGATAAGAACCTCTCTCAAGCGAAAGAGTTGTTAAGAGCCGGTTTTGAGATTTTTCCAAACAGCGAATTGCTCAAGAAATGCCAAGACGATCTGAATGCCTCTATCGACTATAACACTTACACACCTTTCGATCTTGTCGACATCTATGACGCGGATATAACAAACGATAAAGGTATTCATCTCGGATATGTTAAGTCGCGTCGCCCTGTATTTCATCATGATTATCAACATGCCGAGAAATTCAATAAAGTTATAGGTGATCTATCATTCAAACCTGATTTTATGAGAATCACCGAACCTGCATCAACATCGACTGTAAAAAAGCTATTTAAAGACTGGATTAAAGATGCTCAAGAGGTAATAAACCAAGGTGTTACCAGTGATGGATTCCACTGCGTGTTTGATTGGAAAGTTTCCTATAGAAAAGGACCCATTGTTTCTATTAACTGTGAAACGAGCGGTATGGGTTATGGTGGCACTCATGGTTCTTTTGAAGCGCATGGAAAAACATTCAACCTGCAAACGGGCGCGATGATGAAGATTACAGATGTATTGAACATCAGCGCCGACAAACTGGCCACAACACTCTACAAAGAGTTTGTGGATTACCAACTCAATGCAGAGCATGGCAAAGATCACCTGATTTACAACTCCGAATTTACAGACGACATAAAAAAGCAATGCAATGAGAATATCAACTTCTGGCTAAACCAAGAAGGTGTGCATCTTGATTTTGGAACACTCTACAGTCAAGTCCAGAATGTTGGTGTAAATTCCCTTTCCCTGTAGAGGGTGCTTAG
>CAZBOM010000160.1:0-3560 GCA_964493375.1 uncultured Mageeibacillus sp.
ATACGTCTTATTATGATTGCATTGACCGCCGGTGGTCACTTGCTTATTGAAGATGTACCGGGAATTGGAAAGACGACGATGGTTCGCGCCCTGGCGCGCTCGCTTGATCTCGAGTTTTCGCGTATTCAGTTTACACCTGATGTCATGCCCTCTGATGTGACGGGCTACAATGTCTTCAACCCGATCTCGGGCGAGTTTGAGTTCCGTCCCGGCGCGATTATGACACAGATACTTCTTGCCGATGAGATTAATAGGACATCGCCTAAAACACAGTCGGCGCTACTCGAAGCGATGCAAGAAAACCAAGTGACAGTCGATCAAACGACATACCATCTCCCCAAGCCTTTTATTGTTCTCGCGACGCAAAACCCGATCGAACAACAAGGGACATACATTCTACCTGAAGCGCAGCTCGATCGTTTTATGATGCAGATTACGCTCGGCTACCCAAGCTTTGAAGAAGAGCTTGATATTCTGAATCGTTTCTCGGAGGAAGAGCCGCTTGAGACATTGCAGCCTGTCGCTTCCAGCGAAGAAGTCTTCTGGCTTCAAGAGACATCAAGGAAGATATATGTCGCAGATCCTATCAAACATTATATCTCGCGTCTCGCGCAGAAAACGCGCGCTCACCGCGACGTCGAATTGGGCATCTCGCCGCGAGCGACATTGATGTTGTTACAAGCGGCAAAAGCAAAGGCTTTGCTTGAGGGAAGAGGATTTGTCGTTCCTGATGACGTCCAACAGCTTTTCCGCCCAGTATTGCAGCACCGGTTACTTGTTCGAGCGGAAGGACGTGTTCAAGGTATTGATCCATCTCAAATCCTCGATGACATCTTGAGTCAGGTGCCCGTGCCAGTACGTCAATGACGGTCTTTCTAGTCATTTGTTTATTGCTCATCTTTCCGTTGCTCGGAGGGGCGAGTTATTTTGGCTATCACGTTTTTTCCATTCTCCTCTTAGCGTTGATTGTCATGATAATTGTCTCTTTTGTCGAGTATCTTTATCTTCGCAAACGACTTATAACAGGCAAAATCAAAGTCTCTTCTGAAATGCCACGCGGCGATCTCGTCCGATTCTCATTACCGGTTCAACTGAAAACAAGATGGTTGCCGGTCCGTGTGAAATTGAGCGCGTGGTATGGTCTTGCTGACAAAAGCGTTCTCCCGCAAAAAGAGATTTACTTTAGAGACCTTCGAGCTGGAGACGATCTTGAGATATTTTTTACAGTGGCCGCTCGCCATACGGGAAAACTCGTTCTTGATGAAGCGCGAATGGAGGTTAGAACCTTTTTCGGGCTATTTAAATTCAAAAGAAAGTTTCGCGAGCACGTTCACCAACTGGCGACTATCATTTTGCCTTTGCCTGAAAAAACAGACAATTCAATTGTCCGAGCGATTGAGCAAGTCGAGGAGAGCGAGCTTGCAAAGCGTCGGATTGAGGAGCGTAGCGACGAAATCGATACGATGCGAGCCTACAATCATGGAGACGATGTCAGACGTATTCACTGGCCTGTCAGCTCTCGGTTAAACGAGCTTGTTGTCAAGCAATACGAAGCACCTATAGCGATTGAAACACACATATTATTCGATGATTTTACAGGCTATTCGCTTCAAGACGACATCGATTTTTGTGACAGAGCACTGACAAGGAGAGATCGAATTCTTGACAGTGTATCGGGTTCTATCGCATGGCTTCTTAGGCATGATATGGCGGTTGTGCTGCACACCGGGTTGACTGATTCAGCGAGAGAGCGTTTGGGGGTCGCCAAGGAGCTTTCGAAATATAAACGCTTGTTGGCCATGATGAAACCTGATTCGCTTCCACCCCTCGGTGAAATGATCGAAAGCTTGAGAGTGCAAGGGGAGAAAGATCGGTATCTTCTCTTTTCATCGCGCATTTCGAAAGCCTCGGCAGCTGCCATTATCAGCCTGAAACGCACGGCTTTTCAAGTCATCTATTTTTACTTCAATAAGGACAACGAGACAATCGAAGAAAAGAACGCGCTGAGAATGATTCGTCGAGCTGATATTGAAGTCGTAGAGATCTATGAGGCGAACGCTACCGGAAGTCCGCGATATAAAGGTCGGGAGGTAGACGATGCTTAGGAAACATCGGAAACAATTGGCCCAAAAACCGCTCCTTACCATCGCCGGACACTATCGAACACCCAGAGCTGACGCGCCTGTCACGAAAGCGAGCTTACAGCTTGTGATCCAAATGACGTTCATGATGCTCTACGCTTACGCGTTGACGCATATCTTGCTTCGCGCCATTCATCTCCCGGTTCATACGACGACGCTCGCCTTGGTCATGATCGCCACTTTTGCCTTGTGCTATATATTCTTGAAATTCAGAAAATATTTTTTAATAAGTCTAGGCATCATGACGATCATCGTTGTTTTCGCGTTAATTTGGCCGGACGGTTGGGCTGTTAAAGTGATTGGCAGACCTTTGTACAATCTCTTTGCTGAGTTCAACAGCTGGTTCATGAAAGCCTTTTTGCAAGTTGACGTTGCGGAGATTGATTATTCGCGCATCTCAGCTGTTTTTGCTTTTCTCATCAGTCTTTTCATGTTTACATGGATCAATCTATCCTCGGCGCCTTACGCGATGGGATTGTTGGCCTCTATCGCTTATGGCCTCGCGGAATTTCTCGATAAAGGTGTTCACGGAATCGAGATCAAACTTTTGTATCTCTTGGCGATGTTTGTCGTGTTAAGATTCCTCGCCGAAAGAAAACCGGCAAGAAGTCATTATCTGACACTGCGACAAATGACGGATGGGAAATGTCGATTGAGTTCCGGCGACGCGTCGCGGCGCAATGGAGCGACCGCCATCGCTCTCTTTTTGATTATTATTATTGTCTTGCTCGATGTCGCTTTGCCCGCCGACTTTTTCCATAATAAATGGCTTGATGACAGTATTTCACGTGTTGTCGGAAGACGTCACGAGGACAGTGACAAACCGATCGGCTATCTTGAATTTACACTTAAGACTTTAGGTTACTATCCGCTGGAAACGAGAATAGGGGGAACGGCGTTACCTGACGACACTCCATATATCAGCATTGATACGGACGGGCGACCACTTTGGCTAAAAGGTTCATCTTCGAGACATTACACGGGGTATAGCTGGTTGCCCGAGAGTATGAATCCAAACTGGCTTTTTGGTCACAGCGCGGCTTGGGAGTCGCAAAGCCGATACATAGGTGTTCCTCAGACGAATAGAGAAGAATTTATGGAGCTCGCTTTACGTGAAACGACCATCAACATTCGACCGGAGCAAGAGCAACAAGTTGTTTTCCAAAGTGGCCGACCGATGTCCTTTTCGCGTATTACGACGAACAGGGCTTTTAGCGCTTACTTTAATTCAGTCGGCCAAATGTATCTCGATCAGATAATACCGGAAGGTGGATATTCATCAACAGGGCAGTCCTTTAACGTTCTACATTTGCAAAGTGCTGAGCAACTTAATCGGTTCAATGATCTTTACACGGCGAAGGAAGGAACATTTAAGGCTCTTACCGATAAAGAACGAGAGTCTTATCTTCAATTGCCTGA
>CAZBOM010000161.1:0-3533 GCA_964493375.1 uncultured Mageeibacillus sp.
TTTCTCAGCTATTATTTGTCCGAATTAACGCTTGACTTTTTATAGCTGGTCTTTCTCTTTGCAATGGACTCTTCTTCAACTTGTTGTTTCTCATATTGTTCGCGGTACCAGCCGCCTTCTGCCATCAATTCATCATGCGTCCCGCGAGCGGCAATGGCGCCATCTTCGAGCACGATGATTAAATCGGCATCTCGTATCGCTGACAGGCGGTGCGAACTGACAAGCGTTGTTTTTCCGGCTCGTTCACTTGAGAGCGACGCCAAAACATTCTTTTCCGTAATCGCGTCGACAGCCGACAAACAGTCGTCGAGAATGAGAACTTCAGGGTCGGCGAGAAGTGCTCTCGCAATGGAAATACGTTGTTTTTGCCCACCTGAAAGAGCAATCCCTTGTTCACCTGTCAATGTATCGAGACCTTGAGGCAGGAATTCAATGTCTTTCCCGAAATCGGCAATCGCGATTGCTCGATCCAACGTCTCCTTTGGGATGGGAAGCGGTTCGGACTCTTTATTATGGCGACCTTCGACCGTCTTCACAATCTCTTGATATCCATTCTTCCAAAAAGCGAGCTCGTCGTCTCGTTCTTCTTGGCTGAGCGGCCAATCTTCACGTTGAATGTTCGCGCCAAGCAGGATGTTCTCTAAGACGGTAAGAGAAAATAAAGTGCTCTCCTGCGGAACATACCCGATGCGACGGCGGATGCTCCGCCTGTCGTAGAGCCTGATGGGCAATCCGTTGATTCTCAATCGATCGCCCACTGACGGGAATGAAGCTCTCTGTGAATTTGATGATAAATCAGCTTCTTGCGGGTAAAAGCGTAAAATTTGCTTGAGAAGCGCGGTTTTGCCTGATCCGACTCTCCCAACAACGCCAAGTGTCATCCCTTCCTTCACCGTAAACGTTAAATCCTTCAATATGGGCTGCTTCTGTCCCGGCCAAGTAAAAGAGAAATGATCGAAGACAATATCGCCTATCTTGTCGCAGGTGATCGCGTCGGGCGGATCAGAGATTTCTTCACGCCAGTCCCAGATCTCATGAACACGCTCCATCGAAGCGGCTCCTTGTTGAGAGACATTGATGAATTCACCCATGGCGATCATCGGCCACGAGAGCATGCCGAGATAGAAGACATGTGCCATGAGTTGTCCGAGCGAAATGGCGCCTGTCCTGATTAAGTCAGAACCGACAATCATCGCGATGACAAATGATGTGCCTTGGATAAATCTCGACGCGGGCATAAACAACGCGTCAAGCTTTGCCACTTTTAGATTCTGTTTATAAAGATGTTTGGCGCGCGCTTCAAACGTTGTCATCTCCTGCTCTTCCATAACAAAAGCGCGCACGACTCGCACACCTTGGATATTCTCTAGGACGCGGTCATTCATCTCGTCGAAGGCTTGTTGCGCCAGATCATATTCTCGATAGAGGTGTTTGCCGATCAAACTCGAGAATAAGATCAAGAGTGGATAAGGCAAGACAGTCAACAATGTCAGTTGCCAAGATCCGCTGATGGCCATGATGAGAATGATTGACATCTGATATAGCGTCGAATCAAAGAGAAGCATGACACCAAAGCCTGCCATCTCGCCAATGGAGCTGACATCATTGGTTGATTTCCCCATCAAACTTCCCGTCGAATGTGTCAAGAAAAAAGGCGCATTTTGGTTGAGAATTTTTGAAATTGTTTTTTGACGCGCGACGAGCTCTGAGACATCATAAGCCTTGATCAAATAATATGACCAGATAAAACCTGTCACGTAATAAAGCGCGGTCAACAGCAGGAGCATTCCGATGTACATCAGGAGAGATGACACCGTAAGCTCGTTGCCGATAATTTTGTCCGCGATAAAGCCGGCAAACCACGGAGGCACGATCGCGATCACATAGGTCACTGAGATCATGATGGTCGCGATTAAATATTCCTTAGAGTATTTGTCGATCAACCACTGAAATTGTTTTTTCAGTTTTCTTAGCATGAAGTTGGCTTACGCCTCCTTATGTTTCACTTATTTCGCATAAAAATCTAGCTTACTTTATACCAGTAAGTCCGACACCGGGTCAAACAGAGAGTCTAAAGAAGTACCGTTAAACGGTAGCATACACTACAGTTTATAGGTTTATTGAACGAAGCCGTTCAATTATCCACCCATCGCCTTTTTAAATAAATTTCAGATTGAGAATTGAAGGACCCCCATGTCGGGCAGTCCGATACCAACATGTATGAATCGTTATCGATTACCTATAAAAAAACAATCTCTTCAGTAGAGTCAATACTATCGACTCAACGGTATGAAGCGCGACAATGTCGCGACAGTCGAAAGAATTCCCGCAAACATGATAATAGACAAATACACAAACTGCCATGATCGGTTGTCATCGAGTCGCGTCAACGAAGCGACTTGGCGTGCATGGACCATCACGCTGAAGACGAGTCCCATCAAGGCGAGAATCACGCCGAAAATTGAACTATTGGTAAAAATAGAGGGCAACGAGAGAGCGAAAAAGAGCGTGAGATATTGCCAAGAAATTTTACCCACAGCGAGCGTATGCGCAAAGGGGAGACCTCTTTGGCGGTATATAAAGCGAGCGATTAACCACATGGTCAATGTAAAGATGGCAATGACGGCGACCACCACGAGAACGCCCGTCAGCCATGAAAAAACAAGATATTTGAGATCCATCGTGAGAACAGACCCTTGTGATTGTGACGCCATGAGAAAACGGTTTAAATTGACATACTGTGTGCCCGATAAAACAACAGCGGCCAATAGCCAACTCGTGTGTGAAACAGACCATCTCGTCGATAGCGATTGTTTCATCACATCGGAAGGTGTCGCGAAAAAACGGATAAATCCGGTGAGCATGGCCACCCGATTTGCCTGTCTTTGCTGAGTCGTTCTTTGCCCGTAGGGCGGTTGTTGAGAATAATACTGCGAGGAGGTCGATTGGGTCTTCGACCGATGTGAAGAAGCGGATCGTTTCGCCTCTCGCTCTGCACGTTTTTTTGCGCGACGATCGGCCCATGATTCTTTTCGAGCATGATCGCGTGCTTGTGAAGCGTCATTCACATGTTCGCGGCCTTGCCCTTGCGCTTGATGTTCCGGTGGTGCATAGCCACCGGGCGCCGAGGTGTCGCGATTTCCGGTTGTCGTATCGGAAGCGGGCGGAGAAGAAGAATAACTTGCACTCGAAGCAAATGAGCGCTCACGACAGTGACACTTCTCGCTTTGCTCTAATTTTTGTCCGCAGTAAAAGCAATACCTTGCCATATCGCTTCCTTTCCTAATCGTGATTTAATGCTCAAATAAATTTTCTGCTGTTCTCATTTAACTCTACTTTAACGCGAAGATGTTAAAATAATGTGGCATAAATGAAAAAGGAGCGCCACAATGCGACCGGAAAAATCAAAGGATGCCTCTGACTTATTGCGTTCAAAAGCACCAAAACGTTTCGTTTATCGATTGTATTTAGCCATTACGTGGCTTGTCATGAAGCTTTTGTATCGAGTGCGCTTCCTCCGTGACGAGCGAATA
>CAZBOM010000162.1:0-2433 GCA_964493375.1 uncultured Mageeibacillus sp.
AATAAAACTGCCGCGTCCGGAGAATCGCTTGTCTTTATATGACTCGAGTATTAAATTCTCGCTGACATCAAATTCTAAAACGAGGCCGCGCTTATGACGGTCCTCATGAATCGTTCGAATGCCTGCGTTATGTGTATCGATTGGATATCCGTTCGCAATGTTGCGACCGTTGACAAGTATCTCGCCTGACTCCGGTTGCCGAAGTCCCGTAATCGTTTCAATCAGTTCTGTTTGTCCATTCCCGTCAACGCCGGCGATCGCGAGAATTTCACCGCGCCTGACATGGAGTGACAAATCGCGAACTTGTTCGATTCCGCGATTGTCCTTCACAGTCAAATTATTGATTTCCATAACGGTTTCGCCGGGCTTCGCCTTGCTTTTCTCCGTCTTCAATTTGACTTCGCGGCCGACCATCATGGATGCCAGGTCTTTTTCGGAAACCTCACTCACACGGACTGTATCAACTAACTGCCCTCGCCTGATCACCGTACAGTAATCGGACGACGCCATGATTTCTTTCAATTTGTGGGTAATGATGATGATGGTTTTCCCATCTTCTACTAGGCGTCTCATGGTTGCGATCAAGTTGTCGATCTCTTGCGGCGTGAGAACAGCCGTCGGTTCGTCGAGGATAAGAATATCGACACCGCGAAACAACGCTTTTAAAATCTCAACGCGTTGCTGAGTCGCAACCGAGACATCCATTATAATTTCGTTGGGATCAACTTCTAATCCAAATTGTTTCCCAAACTCGCTGATGCTCTCGTTCATTCTCGCGTGATCCAAACGACCAAATGATTTCGTCAGTTCACTGCCGAGTACGATATTCTCAGCGATTGTCATGTTCTGCACCAACATGAAGTGCTGGTGAACCATTCCGATACCGTGGGCGATCGCTTGTTTTGGGTTACGAATGTCAACATCCTGACCCAGGACCCGTATTTCGCCTTCATCTTTCGTGTAAAGTCCGTAAAGAATTTTCATTAAGGTCGACTTGCCTGCTCCATTCTCACCGAGCAGAGCGTGAATCGTCCCTTTGCGAACTTTCAGATCAACTTTGTCGAGCGCTTTCATTTGCCCGAAGGACTTTGAAATACCGGTCATTTCGATCGCGTAAGTGTCCTGCTTCATGTCGTCTCTCCATAGTAATGGCCCGGGCACCCCTTTTGGCGGAGCGCCCGGGCGGGCTTCATTTAATTGCAATTCAACTGGAGAATTTCAAAGAAATCTTAACCCAGGTCAGCTTTCCAAGCGTCGAACTCTTCTTGTGAAATCGGGCACTTGATCTCGCCGGCGATAATCTTCTTCTCGATTTCTTTTGTCTTGTCGAGGATATCTTGCGGAACATGTTTGCTTGTCGTCTCAGGGATACCAACGCCACCGTCTTTCAAGCCAAAGTAGAATGTCTTGCCACCGGCTTGCTCGCCTTCGAAGACTTTTCTGCTCAACTCATAAACGGCTTTGTCGACGTTTTTAAGCGCTGATGTCAGCACGTTATCCGGCGCCAATCCACTCTGGTCGAGGTCCACACCGATAACCCATTTGTCCATCTCTTTCGCAGCTGTAATCGCGCCGGAGCCGGCTTGTCCGGCAGCATGATACACAATGTCCGCGCCATCTGAGTACATCTTCGTCGCCGTCGCTTTTCCCTTCGCTGTTTCAGTGAAAGTATCAATCGTCACAGTATCGACTCTGATCTCTTTGCCGAGCTCTTTCGCCGCATAGGCGACACCGGCCAGATAACCGTACTGGAAGCGGAACATGACATCACCTTCCATACCGAGAATGAACCCGACATGGTCCGTCTTTGTCATATGTCCGGCGATATAGCCGACTAGGAATGATGACTCTTCCGAATGGAACATCGCACCCACGGCATTACTCAATTCGCCGTCGGGATAGAAGGAGTCAACAATGGCAAACAGCTGATCCTTATGTGCCAGCGAAGCTTCTTTAATCGCATCCGACATCATGAAACCAACACCCCAGATGATGTCAACTTTCTCATCTGCTTTGCGGTCAAGGTTCGTCTTGTAATCGGCTTCTTTTGTCGACTCTAGGAACGAGACTTCAACGCCCTCTTTCTCGAGGAGCTCCATTCCATTCCAGGCTGACTGGTTGAAAGATTCGTCGTTAATACCACCGGTGTCAGTGATCATCGCCGCTTTCTTTCCCTTGTATTTGTCAGGGTCAACACTTGCCCCCGGCTCTTTCTCTTTTTGTCCACATCCGACAGCAAGCGTCAAGACCATGGCCAAAACAAGAAGCAAGCAAAATAGCTTTCT
This sequence comes from uncultured Mageeibacillus sp., assembly GCA_964493375.1. GTDB lineage: Bacteria > Bacillota > Clostridia > Saccharofermentanales > DTU023 > UBA4923. The sequence goes on from CAZBOM010000162.1 coordinate 2,286, forward strand.
TTTCATTTTCTTCCTCCTAAGTGTGGTGATAACCTTTCGGTCGTACCTATCTGATGATTCCGAATCGGAATCGACCATCCGAAAAAGATGCTAGCTATCGAGCAGATAGCTTTCTTCCGCAGTATTCCTCCTGCCTGATTGAGGCATT
>CAZBOM010000162.1:2443-3364 GCA_964493375.1 uncultured Mageeibacillus sp.
CTAGCACTCATTCGAGCTAAGTGAGAGTTAGTTTCCCAGAAGATCGCTCAGGTCTCCGGTCCAAATGAGTGCTAGTTATCCAACAGATAGCTCAGGTCCTCAGGGCCAAACGAATGAGGCAACAGCGCCTCTAGAGTTGTCTCCTTATAGTCATCAGGTGTCTTTGCAACTAAAATGATAAGATCCCCCGATGCCGGAATAAATTCTCGTAGCACTTGACGGCAGATACCACAGGGGTACGCATACTCCTCGCTCTCGCTGAAATCGGCGCCTTCCGGTGCACCGACAACGGCAATCGCCATAAACGGTTTCGCGCCTTCCGATACAGCCTTAACGGCAGCTGTCCGTTCTGCGCAGATTGTCGCCCCATACGACGCGTTCTCAATATTGGCACCGAGAAAAATACGACCGTCCGCCGCCAAAATAGCAGCGCCTACTTTGAAACGAGAATAGGGAGAGTAACTTCCTTCTCTAGCCAGAAAGGCTTGTTCGACTAAGTGTGACTTCATCTCTTCTGTGATCATCGCAAAGAAAACCTTTCATGATCAATGACAATTGAGACGAGACATCCATTATGCAAATCGCTCGAAAATATCCCGTCACCTGCCTATCTGATATCACTATTTTACCATAAATTAACAATCACTCATTTTAATAAATGGCAGACTGTCAATCACCGATGAATAGAGCTTGTTGGTCAGAAATCACACTTATCCAGAGCTGGTTTTGTACAAGTTGTAATAATGACCATTTTTGCCTTGACCTTGGCCAGAATTGCAACTTATCCAAAAAAGCATTTGTACAAGCTGAAATATTGACTATCAATCGCCTAGATTTGGCAGGAATTCGGACTTATCCAAAACTGGTTTTGTACAAGCTGTAAAAATGACCACTTTTGCCTCCATTTTGGTTAGAATTGCA
>CAZBOM010000163.1:0-3352 GCA_964493375.1 uncultured Mageeibacillus sp.
TCGTCAAGGTATAAAGAAGGCAGGGCATCGAAATGCGTGATGACTATCAGTTAATCGTAATCGGAGGGGGACCGGCGGGTCTCGGTGCCGCGCTGAGCGCCCATCAACACGGGCTGGAGCGCATTTTGATTGTCGAGCGCGATGTTGAGCTCGGCGGTATTCTCAATCAATGTATCCACAATGGATTCGGCCTTCATTATTTCGGAGAAGAACTGACAGGTCCCGAATATGCATGTAAGTTGATCGATCGCCTTCAAGACCAAGGGATCGATGTTCTCTGCGACACAATGGCGCTTGAAATTATTCCCGGAGACGAGTGCCATTCATTGCGTCTCATGAGCGCTGATATCGGATATCGTGTCATAACCGGGCAAGCGATTGTGCTCGCGATGGGTTGTCGCGAGCGGACACGTGGAGCGATTCAAATTCCAGGGACGCGGGCGGCGGGGATCTTTACCGCCGGCACGGCGCAACGTTATGTCAATATCGAAGGCTATATGGTCGGCAAGTGCGTCATTATTCTTGGATCGGGAGATATCGGGCTCATCATGGCGAGACGCATGGTACTCGAAGGCGCGAAAGTCCTCGCTTGCGTCGAACTGCTTCCCTATTCGGGCGGATTGACGCGCAACATCGTTCAGTGTCTCCAAGATTTTGATATCCCCCTTTATCTCTCGCACACGATTACAAACATTGAGGGGAAGGATCGCGTTGAGCGTGTCACCGTCCAGCAAGTCGACGATCGATTCAAGCCGATCGCCGGCACGGAGATGTACTACGATGTCGATACGGTGCTTTTGTCTGTTGGTCTAATCCCTGAAAATGAATTGAGTCGAGCGGCCGGTGTCGATATCGACCCGAAGACGTCCGGACCCGTCGTCTACGAAAATAGAGAGACAAATGTGCCCGGTATTTTTGCTTGTGGCAATGTACTTCACGTCCACGATCTCGTCGACTATGTCACGGAAGAGAGTGAAAACGCCGGTAGAGCCGCGGCAGACTACGTGCACCGGATGACAAAAACAGAAAACGCACCGTCTTCTCTAGAAATGCCATGTCGTGGAGAAGATCGCCACGTTGAGAGCGCCAATCACAAGCAAGTGATTCATGGGATTGATAAAGCGCAAGAGACGAATAAAGAAAAAATGTCTCAAAACGCAGAATACACGTGCGAATCTTATATTGCGCTTATCCCCGATGAAACGATCGGTTACACGGTGCCACAACGGATTCGGCCGGATTGCATGGATGACAAAGTGCGCGTCTTCTTCCGCGTCAGAGCGCCACATAAAACACCGAAACGAATTGTCTTTCGCGATGGCGACCGCGTCATCGCATCGTTCCGTCGCCCCTATATGGCGCCTGGGGAAATGGAACATGTTGTACTAAAACGCTCGCAACTCGATGATATGCAAGACAGAGAATTGACCATATCCGTTGAAGACCCTGTTTAAGCTTGAAGGAGAGATAAGATGAAAGAATATATTTGTGTTGTTTGTCCGCGTGGTTGTCATCTCCAAGTTGATGAGGAAAACGATTTTGCCGTGACGGGACACAACTGCCTCCGAGGCGAGGCGTACGGGCGCGAAGAGGCGATGCACCCCACACGCGTCGTGACGTCTTCCGTTCGCGTCAGAAGCGAGAAGCACCCGCGCTGTCCCGTCAAAACAGATGCGCCGATCGCCAAAACAGATATGGGAAAAGCGATGCTCATGCTCGACGATGTGGAGCTCATACCTCCTGTGCGCCGCGGCGATATTGTGGTCGCGTCGCTTTTTGGCAGTGACACGAATTTTATCGCGACGCGCGATATCGATGAATAATACGTTCTGATCGCGAAGTCGTTAGATCATCCGCTCATGAGCGAGCTCATGAACACCGAAAAGTAGGTTGAACGATGGCGAAATATGTCATGGCGTTAGACGCCGGAACGACGAGCAATCGATGCATTCTTTTTGATGAGCACGGGACCGTTTGTTCAGTCGCGCAAAAAGAGTTTGGGCAGATTTTTCCACAACCCGGCTGGGTGGAACACGATGCGAATGAGATTTGGTCGACACAGCTCGGTGTGGCCGTCGAGGCGATGCAAAAGATCAACGCCCGAGCGGAAGACATCGCGGCGATCGGCATCACCAATCAACGCGAGACGACGATTCTCTGGGATAAGACGACAGGCGAACCCGTTTACCACGCGATTGTTTGGCAATGTCGGCGGACATCGAGTATCTGTGACCGCCTCAAGGCGGAAGGGCTGACAACGTGGTTTCAAGAAAAGACAGGGCTCGTCATCGACGCGTATTTCAGCGCGACAAAGATCATGTGGATTCTCGACCATGTCCCGGGTGTGCGCGAGAAAGCGCTCCGCGGTGACATCCTTTTCGGGACGGTTGAGACATGGCTCATATGGAAGCTCACGCGCGGTAAAGTGCACGCCACTGATTATTCCAACGCGTCGCGCACCATGTTATTCAATATTCGAACACTTTCTTGGGATGAAGAGATACTGGAAAAGCTTGATATCCCGCGATCGATTCTACCGAAGGCGATGCCCTCAAGTCACTTATTTGGAGTGGCGGACGCATCATTTTTCGGAGGACCGGTTGTCATCTCGGGCGCGGCGGGCGATCAACAGGCAGCTCTTTTCGGTGAGGCCAGTTTCTCAGCCGGAGAAGCGAAGAACACTTATGGGACGGGGTGCTTCCTATTGATGAATACAGGGGAATCACCTGTTTTTAGCAAGAACGGTCTCGTGACAACGATTGCGTGGGGTGTCGATGATCGCGTTTACTATGCGCTGGAAGGATCGATCTTCGTGGCCGGCGCCGCAGTCCAATGGCTCCGCGATGAATTGAAGCTGATCGGCACGGCCGCTGAATCGGAGACACTTGCGACTCAGGTGGACGATACGTGCGGTTGTTACGTTGTCCCGGCTTTTACGGGACTGGGAGCGCCTTATTGGGATCAGCATGCGCGCGGCTGTATTGTCGGACTCACGAGAGGCGTCAACCAGAAACATCTCGTTCGCGCCGTGCTCGAATCGATCGCATACCAAACGGCCGACGTGCTCGCGGCGATGCAGGAAGATTCCGGCCTGACACTATCGGCTTTGAAAGCCGACGGAGGAGCGGCGATGAACAATTTTCTGATGCAATTTCAATCAGATATTATCGACGCGCCTGTCCATCGGCCGGCTTGTGTCGAGACGACGGCGCTCGGGGCGGCTTATCTGGCGGGATTGGCCGTCGGTTTTTGGGAGAGCATGGAGTCCTTAAGAAATAATTGGAAAATCGACCGCGTATTCGAGCCTTTGATGTCAGAGGAGACGCGGCAAGAAAAAATGAATGGATGGAAA
>CAZBOM010000164.1:0-3340 GCA_964493375.1 uncultured Mageeibacillus sp.
GACATAGGCTCGTCGACGATGCCCTCTCAAATCCTCTATTTGAACGGAAGCCTTTAACTCACCGTCTTTCAGAATGCCGACGCGGTCACATGTCCTCTCAATCTCTTCAAAGCTGTGACTGCTCATGAGAACTGTCTTGCCGCGTTTTTTCTCCTCCAAGATAATCTCTGCAAATGTCGCCTGCATCAACGGATCAAGACCGCTTGTGGGTTCATCTAGTATCAGGATGGAAGGATCATGCATTAAAGCGACGACGAGGGCAAGCTTTTGTTTCATCCCCTTCGACATGCGCTTGATGCGACCGGAAGGATCTAATTGAAAAAGCGCGAGCATTTCATCAGCTCGTTTTGCCCAGCGAGTTCCCCGCATCCGTGACATAAAACGCAAATACTCATGCCCTTTCATCTCATCAAAAAAAGCGATTTCTCCTGGGAGATAGCCCACATCTTTCTGAATACGAGCGGCATCATAGCGACAGGACAGTCCGTTGATGCGACAATCACCGTTGTCAGGATTTAGATAACCCATCAGGTGGCGGATTGTCGTCGTCTTTCCCGATCCATTGGGACCGAGATACCCGAAAATCTCTCCCGCCTCCACCGTGAAGCTCAGGTCAAAAACGCCTTTTTTCTCGCCATAGCGCTTCGTAAGCGATCTGATCTCAATCACGCTCATACTTCTTCCTCCCGATAGCACAAACTTTTCAAAAACGCCAACATGTCATCGAAATCTTTCACCATTTCGTCGACATCAAGCTTCCGACCTTGGCGTTGTAACTTGTGCAGGTAGCCATCACCCATCCAATGCAGTATGCGCATCACATAGGCTGGATCGACACCATCTTTGAATCGACTCAAGTCAAGATGGCGGAAAGCTTCTCGATAACTTATCTCTGTATCTTCCAGAATTTTCTGTTGAAGTTCAGACGAAACTTCTTCACGTTGGGAAAAGAAAGCGCGGACGATAAAATCTGTCAAATACGGGTAGTCGACTGATAGTTGAGCTTTTCTTCTCACAGAATGCGCCATTATCTCAAAAAAATCAGTCATTTCGCGAAACTCGCTATCTAAAACTTGCCTTCTTGTAATCTCGATCGCCATGTCATACAAGAACAGGTACAGCGACTTCTTGTTGCGAAAATAGTAAAACAGGTAACCCTTGCTGATCCGCGCTTCTCGAGCGATATCCTCCGTGGACGCCTTTTTGTATTCATTCGCACTGAAGAACACCTTAAACCCGGCATTGATGAGGCGTCTGCGCTTTTCTTCTGGCAATGCCATAAAATCTTTTTTTGGCATACATATCTCCTTTTGACCAACTCGGTCAAACTCAGCATAAATCTTTGACTCAAAAATTCAAGGGGGGGCAACCGAACGCATAAAGCATTTTTTGTATGCTCTCTGCAGACCTAGTCTCAAGCTTTTCCCTTTACAGTTATTTTATCTATATGAAACTGATCAAAATCCGTGATCTTCATCGCGCGCGACAACACATGGTGAAGTGAACGGAACAACTTAAACTCTCTCTTGGAGGCAGACAATGAAAAGAAAATATCACATTATCTGGATACTGATCGTCATCACGTTCATGCTCGTACAAATTATCTCCCCCGCCGTCGATGCCGTCTATATTCGATTCAGGTTCTTTGCACCGAGACTTGAGATCTTGAACAACAGTTTCTACGAAGGGTACGACCAAGAAGCAATACTCACCGCTAAGCGAGAATGCACGTTTGGGGCTTCCAATCGCTATTTCTTAATACAGCTTTGGAAATGGGATGGAAGTAATTTTTATCCGACGGGAACAAATTTTCAAATTCTAATCCACGATTTCGATGCACTCAGGGAAACGTTTCGTTTTCACCTTCCCGCCGGCCTATATTCTCTGAAAATCAGCGAATGTGATGATTATGGTACTCCCTTTGGCTACCTACAACATTTGATCGATTTTAAAATAAAGAAAACGGATGTCACTCGAATTAGCTCTCTCTATTATGATGATTGCTTTGCTCAAATTGATCAAGAGAACTCAACGATTCACTTAGCGTTTGATAGGCACATCGACGACAATGAAACATTAGAAATTAATGGTCAAGTCGATAACGATGGCAAAGTCTTTATTGGAGACACAATAATTAGTCACGATTATGATCATATTACTTTCAACTACAAAGTGACGGATGGTCCGATTACATTAAAAGTTGTATCCAAAGATGAGACGGTGACAAAGTTCTATACTTTCACAGTCGATAACCCTGTCGCGTCAAAAGAAGCCTATCTCGAAGAAGTCGTTATTTCATACTCTAAAGCAGAAGGTCCTGTTCAAAGCAATAAGATGCGGCTTCAAGTCCCAAAAAATCAACGAGAAGTCGTCTTCCTCATGGATGAAAAAATAAAAGAAAATGTCGACATGACATGTACCTTTAGCAACCTTTCAACGCAAGAAGAACAATACCATTCGGGTGAACATAGTGATATCATTCCACCGCGAATCTTTAATGTAACGTCAGAGGACGGAAGCGTCACAAATACCTACACCATTCGCGTCAAATATAAACCCGTATTCAGTTTAGGCTACGAATGTTTTGGTGGGATCCATCGTTATAAGGGTTCAACTTCGGTACCAGTTCCAGGCCCAATTCGGAGTTCTGATTTACCTAAATGCTACGCCGTTATTCATCTCGATCCAACCGAACCAACCTCTTCAGAAGAACCTCCTTCTGTCCAGCTTGTGCTCAAAAAAAAGGTTGATGGCATAGTGACATACTATCCGGCACACATGTCGCCTTACATGGGTCAGTCTCAGTTTCCATTTGATGACCCTAGCGTTGCTCACTTGGAGCCGGGAACCTATACATTGGTTCTAGGGACACCCTCGATTGGGGAGCTTGATATCGCACTCATTGACATTGTCGATGATAGCGCAACGAAAATCCCCGTCACCAATCAGGCCGGAAGTGATCAAGTGAGATACCACGGTACCGATATTGATCTCACCAGCTTTACCGATCTGTTTGTGATCGATCCCAACGCCGGTAGAGCTTCACATTCAATTGAACGTGAAGGAACGACCGGTAAAGGGTATATCTACTCTGACAGCCGGATGTTAAAAGTTCTGAAAGCAGGAATATTTAAAATTTCTCTCATCACTGATGAAACTGCCACGCATGAAGAAAGCGAGAAGGTAACCGCTACTCTCGAGGTACTAAAAGGATTACAAGAAGCACCTGCCAATCTCGTAGCTCGCCCTGTCACGGAGAGTGACGAGAACTCCGGGGCGATTACAGGACTGAAGAAGAGCACGGTCTACGAATTGAGCAAAGATCAGGGTCCCTTTTACA